>JAYUDQ010000253.1:0-2162 GCA_043739745.1 Acidimicrobiia bacterium
ACGGTCAGGATCATCTCGATGTCGCCGGTGCGGCTCGGGCCGGTGATGAGCACGATGTTGGCCGGCATTCCGCCCTGACGGACCGCAAAACCTGCGAACACGTCGGCTGTCGTAGCCACGATGGCCGACACCGGAAGCACGGCCAGATGGAGGCGGGGTACAAGGCTTGCTCCCCGGCCGCCGTCGAGGGACGAGTCCTGTACGAGCGACCCGGTGGCAGCGATGCCGAAGCGCGGTGCGGTGACACCGAGGTCGGCCACCGCCGCCGAGTCCCGGGAGTACGGCTGCACCGCAACACCCAGCGCAGCCAACTGCCGACCGACCGCAACCGCGGCCGGCGCGCTCGACACGACCGCAGTGCGGATCTCGTCCGCATCAATATGCACACGTAGGAATTCATCGTCGACTGCCGCCACCCGGTATGCGTCCAGCAGCGCAACCACAGCATTGCGAAGGAAGGAGCCGATGAGGTCATCGGCGTCAAGCGAGCGGTAGCCGATCGGTACGAACTCGCCCTCGGAGAACGCAGACGCCGGCAGCGGGTGGGCCACGTTCGGCTCGTGCGTCCGTGCTGCACGAGTCGTCACCCGGGCCAGGAACGCGTGCCGGTCGCCGTGCTCGGTCGCGGACAGGGCGCTCACACGTCACCCTTCTTCCACATCGAGCGGAACGACTCCCGCGCCGGTACGGGCAGCGTGCGTCCATCAGTCCACCGCTTCGCACCCGGCAGCGAGCCGGCGCGGGTACCGAACAGGTGCCCGCCTATTCCTACACCCTTCATCGACGCTTCGTATGTGCGCCTATGACTCCAGGCGGCCGACCACGCCTTCCACGCGGCGCGCTCCGAAAGCGAAGCTGCGTCAGCAGCACGACGGCGACGGGCGGCAAGCAGCAGGTCCTGCAGCGGGATGCTGACCGGGCATGCGTCCATGCACGCGCCGCACAGCGTCGAGGCGTTGGCCACTTCTGCTGCTTCGGGATGTGCCTTCCCCGCGAGTAGCGGGGTCAGCACTGCGCCCATCGGACCCGAGTACACCCACCCGTATGCATGCCCCCCGGTCTGCCGGTAGACGGGGCACACGTTCAGGCATGCACCGCAGCGGATGCAGTTCAGCATCTCGGCGAACTCGGTGCCGAGGAGGTCCGAGCGGCCGTTGTCGAGGATGACGACGTGCAGCTCATCGGGGCCGTCGGCATCCGAGCCGCGCCGGGGACCCGTGATGATGTTGGTGTAACTGCTCAACGGCTGACCAGTGGCCGAACGGGCAAGCAGATTCACGACGAGGTTGGCATCGGCCCACGAGTCCACGATGCGCTCCATACCCATCACCGCGACGTGCACCCTCGGAAGGGATGTGCACATACGACCGTTGCCCTCGTTCTCGACGAGCAGGATCGAACCGGTCTCGGCGATGCCCAGGTTGCATCCGCTGATGCCAAGGTCGGCTGACAGGAAGCGCTGGCGGAGCTCCTTGCGGGCGAAGGCGTTCAGTACCTCGGGCGTTGTCTCGATCCCCCCGGCCCCAGCGTGCTCGTCGAAGATGCGCTTGATGTCGTGGCGGTCGAGGTGCAGCGCCGGGGCGATGATGTGGCTTGGTGTGTCGTGGTCGAGCTGGATGATCCACTCGCCGAGGTCGGTCTCGACCACCTCGGCACCGATCGCTTCAAGAGCCTGGTTGAGGGCCGTCTCCTCCGTGGCCATCGACTTGCCCTTCACCACCGTGCGGGCTCCGATGCGACGGGCGATCGCGACGATCGCCGCGTTCGCGGCTTCGCCGTCTTCGGCCCAGTGGACGTGCACGCCGTTGGCGAGGAGCTTGTCGGCGAAGCGCTCGAGGATCTCGGGAAGGCGTTCGATGGTGCGCGCTCGCATGGCCCGGGCCGCGTGCCGCAGGTCGTCGGCATCGCCGGTGAGGTCGTCGCCATGGGCGGGACTCAGGCCGATGCCGTCGAGCGCGCCTTGCTTGCGAACGACGAACTTGTCGACGCCGGTCGCCACCTTGCGATGCAGCTCGGAGTCGCGCAGCGCGTCCTGTTGGCGGCCCCGCAGTTTCGTGCCCGCAAGGGTGAACCCACTCACCGGGTGACGCTGCGTTCAGGAGCGGCCGCCAGCGCTTCGGCCACCAGTTCGGCCAGGTGTCGGGTCGGCAGTTCGCGCCCCT
>JAYUDQ010000254.1:0-5792 GCA_043739745.1 Acidimicrobiia bacterium
TGGGTTGGCAGGCTGGGCGGGGTGATGTCGAGGATCGGCATCACGGGCGCTCGGCTGTCGGCGTTGGTTGCACATCTTCATCACTCGGCCTCGAGATCGCCGATGCGACATCGGAGATTTCCCTTGTCGCATCTCGCCGCTCGGTGCCGTACGGAACTGGGGCCACATAGTCGTATCCACCATCGGCAGAAGCAGATCCGAACGGCTCGGGTCGAATTTGCTGGCTCTATTCGGCGTGCCGACAGCGGGTGCGCCGAGGTTGCAGCGGCGACTGCAACCCTTCGAGGGCGGCGTCAACCTTTCCCTCCGGGTGGCCTACGGCTACCCGGAGGTCTGTCTCGATCTTCTATTGGTTGCTGCCGGCAGGTAGGCCGTTGTGGACGCGTTCGTTGGTGGACTCGTGGCGATGGGCGCAGTCAAGGTTGCGCGGAGCGCACCTCGAAGAGGCTTGACCTTGACGGCGTCGTGGCTCAGCAGAATCGATGGAGGTTCGGCGACCAGCCGGACCTTGGCTGCCCTTCGCTCGGACGGGTCGACCGCAGTTAGCGGACCTAGCCTGTTGCTCGATGGGAGCGGGGAATCAGGAAGTGTCTAGGTCGGCGGGAATACGACGTGAGGGTCAGCGATGAGCGATGAACGGACGCGCTGTTGGCTGTGTGGCGAGCCGGTCGAGCTTGCGTATGCGGACGATCCGGAGAGCTGGGTACATGCCGAGGACGCGAACGACTGGGCTGATCATTCCGCCGAGGTGCTGGACAAGTCCAAGGGCTTCGCTTGGGCGAGTGGCCTGAAGAACGACGGCCGAAGGAGTGACTGCCAACCGCTGGCGCCGAAGCTAATCCGGGCCTCGACGGCCGGGTCTCCGGGCGGTGATTAGGCGACCCGAACGGCGACGAGCGCTATGAACGCAAGGAGGGAGACCGCGAAACCGCCCACGACCGGACGTTGGTAGGCACGTCGTTCGACGATCAGCGCGAGCACTGTGGCAACGCTGAGTCCGATGAGCATGACCACGTCGGCGAGCCTGCTTTTCGCACCGAACAGTGCGATGGCGAGGGTGGTGAGCGCGAACACGACAAGGAGACCGAACGCGCTCCCGGCGAAGAGCCCCATGGCTTGTGCGCGCAGTGACGGCCGGGCAGGTTTGGTCCGTGCCAGGTGTGCGTCATTGCGTTCGATCTGCGTGGCGAGCGCGTCACGCACAGCGGCCACATCGACATCGCGTGGCTCGACGGTGCGAACGAACTTTCTGAGCCTCGATCCGCAGACGACCGCGACGCGCTCTCCGTCAGAATTGTAAAGCGGTAGCTCGGGGACTTCACCTACGAGGGGGCCCCATAGGACCACGATGCCGCGAACCTTCGCGCCGACACCACCCGTGCCGAGGTACTTCTGCACCCGTTCCGCACCACGGCGCACCTGGTCGATTGCACTGACGATCCGTGGATCCGACCCGTCGAGGTTCCACGGGGTCGCCGACCATTTCGTCTCGAGTGCCAAGACACGTCCGTTGCCGACGAGAACGTGGTCGACGTCGCCCCAGTCGAGCGGGAAACCATGCAGTGCGGTCCATCCCGATCGTCGAAGCCGGCGAAGCTCGGCGGCTGTCCACGTCTCCGCGTCGACGCCCATTTGCTTCGCTGCGGTGCCTGTTGACGAGATGACCGTGAGCCACAACGCAGACGCCGTGCCAGCTACGAGCAAACCGGCCGCAAAGCCCCGTACCGTTGGCCCTCCGGGAACCCAGCGCACAAGCGCAACGGCCGCCGCAATCGCTCCGGCGACTACGCCGCTGAATGGCTTCCAGTGCGTCGTGAGGAAGGCGCGGTGTGCCTCGGCCATAGTCGTGCGAGCCCAGCGGGCCGTACGGAGACTGCGCTGGTGCCGCCAACGCCGTACGCGGGGTTCCGATAGAGCACGACGTTTGAGTCGAGCCAACGGCTGTGGCCCAGCTGGCTTCTGCTTCGCCGGGACCGACACTATGTAAGCGTACGGATCTCTTGGATGCCTGGCGATGGGTCGCCCGACCCAATGACGACGGCGAGATCCGGAGATCGCGAGCGAAGCGCGGTTCAGGCGATCGCGGCTCGGTAGCTCGCGAAGGTGTCGCCGGGGAGCGGTTGGTCGAGCCGCCAGGTGACCTGCATCGGCCGCTCGATGCGATGGTCCACGTAGGTAGCGGTGCCGGCGTTGAAGTACGGCATGGTTCGCCCAGAGCTGTCGTTCTTGGCTTGCCGGATGAACAGGACGACGGACACGCCGCGATCGATGTGGTGGATGTAGCGCTGGCCGGTCTCACTGGCAGCGCCCGTGTTGGCCTGCGACTCCCAGTGGAACAGGTTGTCGCTGATGGCGTAGTCGAGGTAGCGCGTCGTCGGTGAGTAGTCCCGCTCGGTCTTTTGGAGCGTGATGAACAGCAGAACGGTCTGCGTGGCTGCGTGCCAGTAGACGCCGGTTTGGAGCGGTAGCGGCGCCTCGACGGTGCTGGCTCCGAAGGCGGCGAGGATCTCCTCCCGCGTGTACGAGGCGTGAACGGCGACCGGTACGGGATGATCGGTACTGAGCGGCGTCGTGAGGTGCGTCACCTGGTCGTCGAGGAGATCGAGGACTTCGATGAGTTCGCGGCGGAGTTCCCGTTGCTGCCACAGCGCACGGGCAGCAGTGTCAAGGTCGGCGTAGGTTCCTTTGCGCGGCGACAGCATGGTGAGAAGCAGGCCGTGGAGGGCGCGACGGTCGAGCTCATTGAACGAGACAGTGACGGGCGATTGGTCGGCGTGCAGGATCCGTTTGTAGCGGGCGAGCCGGTCGAGGTCGTCGACGTGCAGAAGTCGACCGACCCCTCGGCCGATCTCGTTCTCGCCAACGGTGGGCGGCGCGGCGACCATGCCGGCAGCCCGTCGAAGTTCGGTCCACGTGTGACCGTTGCGGTACAGGTCCTCGAGGTCGAGTCCAGTTTCGTGAAGGTAGGTGGCGAGCGGGACGTCGCTGAGCTGGCGAAGCTCCTGGACGCGTTGACGCCATGTCGAGGGGAGCGCGTTGCGGACGTTGTCGAGGACGATCTCGCGGGCGATTGGGTCGAGCGAGATCCGGGAGCCGGCAGGGAGGTAGGGGAAGCCGGTGATGATGTCGCGTTCGAGTTCTCGTCGGGTGCAGCCCAGGAGCCTTCGGAACCGCTGGTCGAAGCGGAACTCCTTGTTCTGATAGCCGACGAAGTCGAGGACGGTCAGCACGTCTTTGCCAGCGCTCTTGCGGAGCCCGCGTCCGAGTTGCTGGAGGAAGATCGTTGCGCTCTCGGTCGGGCGCAGCATCAGCACGACATCGATGGCCGGGATGTCGATGCCCTCGTTGAAGAGGTCGACGGTGAACAGGATCTGCACGTCGCCGGCGCCGAGGTCGCGCATGGCTTGACGTCGATCGTCACTCGGTGTGCGCGAGGTGACGGCGACGGCTCGGATGCCGGCGCGATTGAACCGGTCTGCCATGAAGTTCGCGTGGTCGATGCTCACGCAGAACCCGAGCGCCCGCATGGCCCGCGGGTTACCGATCTTGTCGCTGAGCGCTTCGAGGATCTTCGCCACCCAGACATCCGATCCGGTGTACAGGTTCGTCAGCTGCGCCGTGTCGTATCCGGTCCCACGACGCCAGGCCACGGCGGAGAGGTCAGTCGCGTCGTGGACACCGAAGTAGTGGAAGGGCGCGAGCAGTCCCTGTTCGAGGGCATCCCACAATCGCAATTCGACAGCGACCCGGCCGTCGAACCAACGGAGGATGTCGAGCCCGTCCGCCCGCTCCGGAGTTGCCGTGAGACCCAGAAGGTGCGTGGGTTGCAGGTGATCGAGGAGCGCGGCGTAGGAATCGGCGGCGGCGTGGTGGAACTCATCGACGATCACGACGTCGAACTGCGACGGGTCGATGTTGCCGAAGTCGGCAGCGCTGATCGATTGCACAGACGCGAAGACGTGCTCCCATCGATCGGGCCGTTCGCCGCTGAACCACACCTCTCCGAAGGCCCCGTCCTTGAGGACGTGACGGAACATGTCGCGGCTCTGGCGCAGGATCGAGTCGCGGTGGGCGACGAACAACAGCCGCGCCCGAGGGAGCGTTGCCCGGAGGTGCCGATAGTCGAGCGCTGCCATCACGGTCTTGCCGGTACCGGTTGCAGCGACGACAAGGGTGTTGGCGTGGCCGCGCAGCCGCTCGACTTGGAGGCGTTCGAGGATCGTGGTCTGGAAGGGCAGCGGCGTGATGTCGAACGGTGTGGCGATGGCATCGTCCGAACGTGCGACGGCGACGGCGCGGGTGAAGCGTTCCGTGTCGAAGTGCTCGTAGTGGGAATCGGCCCAATAGGTGGCGAAGGTCCGCTCGAATGCATCGACGAGTTCGGGGTTGATGCGTTCGGCGGCGCGGACGTTCCACTCGAGACCGGCGACCTGAGCGGAGAACGTGAGGTTCGACGAGCCGATGTAGACGGTCGAGAAGCCGGTTGCCCGGTGGAACAGCCACGCCTTCGCATGGAGACGCGTCGTGGTCGTGTCGTATGAGACCTTCACCTCGGCTCCCAACTCCACCAGGGCCTGTTGGGCCCTGGCCTCGGTGCTGCCCGTGTAGGTCGTGGTGATGATCCGCAGCGGCTTTCCGGCCTCAACGTGGCGACGGAAGGGCCCGAGCAATTCACGGATGCCGGTCCATCGGATGAACGCGAGAACGAGGTCGATGCGATCTGCCGAGTCGATCTCGGCCGCGATCTCGTGTCCGATCGCCGGCTGGCCGCGAGCGTTCGTCATCAACACCGTGTCGCGTAGCGGTGTCAGTGGCCGCTGCAGCGCGATCGGGATGTTGGTCGGCGCGAGGCGCTCGACGGCGACGAGCCGTCGCACCGGGCTGGCAAGCGATCGTTCGGCGTGAAGCGCGTCATTGGTGACCGCGGAGATCCGCTCGAGAACCGAAGCTGCCAGCGAGACCGCAACGGATGCTCGGTCGTCCGACGAGACGCCCGCGAGGGCGGAACGTATCCACTCGCCCACAACTTCGCTAACGCGGTCAGGTAGCTCGGCAGCATCGACGTCGAGCAGCGTCGCACGGAGCCGATGTGCGTCGAGTCCGCCCATGCGTGCCGCGAGCCATCCATCGACCAGTTGGTCGTAGACCCCCGGGATCAGCTCCGCCATTCGCCCATCATTCCGCATGGGTGTTCGACCCACGTGATCGCCTGGCGGGCGAGAGGGCCCGACTGCCGCCGGCTCAGTCGAGCGCGATCTCGTCGATGCGGTTCTGCTGCATTGCGTACAGGAAAGGTCCTTGCCGATCTGCGCAGATCAGCGCGAGATCCGGTAGCGCCCGGATGATCCGCGCGGCCATCACCTCAGCCGACAGATTCCCGTTCGTGATCACTGCCGCACGAACCCGATGATCGAGGAGTGCGCGCTTCTCGGCCTCCACATAGCGGATGCGTTCGTCCTTCATCAGGGCGAGCCATCCTCGTTCGCCGCAGAGGCGGAGCCAGTCGGTATCGGAGACGTCCTGGTCCGCTGGGACGCCGTAATGCTCGGCCATCGTGACGAGTCGGTATCCCTCGGCGCGCAGTGCAGCGGGAACCCGCTTCGCGCCGAGGCTCCTGTCGAGGAAGAGTTCAGGCAGCGCGTCGGGATGCGACACGCAACGCGTCCTCGATGTCAGCGAAGTCGACGCCGAATTCCTCGGTGAGCTCCTCGATCGTCTCGCCGGTCTGGAACCGCGAGATGACGTCGTCCACTCGTGCCGCCCCACGGGCGAAGATCGGCCTTCCAAACGAG
>JAYUDQ010000255.1:0-2161 GCA_043739745.1 Acidimicrobiia bacterium
GGTGGGCTGTGCACGGGATGCGCCGGATGCGTCATTGCCTGCCCGCACGACGTACTCGGCTACGACGACACCCTCGGCATCTACAAGCCGTTCCACCTCGAGTCCGACGACGGGCCCGGGGGCTGCGGCCACGGCGAGAAGGGCTGCACCAGCTGCACCCGAGCGTGCCCGCGGTTCCGTGCATGGGAGACCGAGATCGACACGTTCCTGTACAAGCGTGATCGTGAAGCGGACGAGGTCGAAGGCGTCTCGAAGGACATCATCCTGGCCCGGGCGACCGATGCGTACATCCTCGACAAGGGCCAGGACGGCGGCCTCGTCTCTGCCATGTTGATCTTCGCCCTCGAGAAGGGCTACATCGACGGGGCCCTCGTCAGCTACCTGGAAGGCGACGGGTCCACTTGGAAGGCCATCCCCGGCGTGGCCAGGACCAAGGACGAGGTCGTCGCTGCCGCCGGTAGTAGGTACACATATAGTGCCAACACAATGGCCTACGCCGAAGCCGTCGGCCTCGGGCTCGAGAAGCTGGCGCTCGTCGGTATGAGCTGCATGTCTTCAGTTCCCGCCGTGATGAACACCCGCAAAGCGGGGAAGCCGGCCCGCAAATTCGCACTGAACATCGGCCTGCTGTGCTCGAAGACATTCGACGACGCCATCTTCGAGGAGCTCTTCGAGGCCAAGTACGGCCTCAAGAAGGCGGACATGGTCAAGATGAACATCAAGGGCGTGTTCCAGATCTGGATGAAGGACGGCAGCTATCACGAGGTCAATCTGAAGGAGTGCCACGCCTGGACCCGTCAGGGCTGTCTCACGTGCCCAGACTTCGCGGCGGAGCATGCGGACATCTCGACGGGTGGCATCGGCGCATTCAACGATTGGACGCTCACGATCGTGCGCACGGACGCAGGCCGCAAGCTCATCATCGAGATGCTCGAAGCCGGCGTGATCGAGGCCCGCCCCGGCGACGACGACCCAGGTGCGATCGAGCTGATGCGCAAGCTCTCCATCGTGAGCCGCCGCCGCTGGCCGCAGACCATCAACTTCACCAGCCCGCGGCGCGGCATCCCGCCACCCAAGCCGAAGCCCTGACCACGGTCACCTCGAGTCAGGCCGACATCGGCTCCATCTCGGGGATGCGGACGAGGAGGGAGTCATCGGGCCGGCTGCTCTGTTCGAGCAGTAGGGCGCCGATCCTCGTCAGTCCCACGAGCATGCCGATCGACGGCACGCTCAGCCGATCGCGCAGGCGGCCCTGTACATCGGCGATCTCCGCTCGGTCGCGACGCATCAGGACTTCGAGACGCAATCGCATCTCGCTCGGCGTTCGTGCGAACAGCGCGCCGAGCACACGAAGATCGTTCTCGCGGGGAACGATCAGGTGCCCAGGTCGGACGTTGCGCAGCTCGTAGATCAACGCGAGATAGCGGATCAATACCGCTCGATCGCCACTGGCAGGGGCGACGGACTGGACCCGATTGCCCACTCGCACCCAACCTTCCGAGCGATCGATGGCAAGTTCCATGCGCGCCGGGACGATCCGATCGACGTCCATCCGATAGATGCCGGCGAACATCTGGATGTCGTCGTCCGACACCACGAGGTCGCCCTCTTCGATGCGGCGGATGTCGAGAACGTCGAAGCGTCCGTAGCTGGCAAACGCCGCTGCAGTCGTGCTCACCCCGCTCCGGTTCCGCGCATTGGCCAGCAGTCGACCCATCCGTTTCGGCGGAACCAGGCTCAAGTCAGCGTCAAAGCGGGAGAGCATCATGACTAGGTCTATCGACCACAAAGGAGGGAAACTTGACTACTCTGCGTGTTTGTTGCGCGTTGCACAACGTCCCACCACGGAATTTGCACGGATTGCCCTCGCAACTGCTAAAGTTCGCTCGCTTGTTCTTCCCGCCGAGAACAAGCACCTTGGAATGTGGCTTCGGCCTGTCCAAGAGGGACGGGAAACCGTCGGCCGGGGAGTCGTCCGCCGTGACTCCCTGGCCACCCGTCCACTCCTCTCATTCGTGGTTCATGACCGATGGGTAGCGTTGCGGCGTGCGAGTTCTGGTGGTCGAAGACGAGCCGAAGATGGCGGAGCTCCTGAAGCGTGGGCTCGAGCGCGAAGGACACGCGGTCGATACGGTTGCGACCGGTGCCGATGCGATCTGGT
>JAYUDQ010000256.1:0-5784 GCA_043739745.1 Acidimicrobiia bacterium
CGACGGCGCCGCGGCCCGCGCATCGGCGCTCGGGGTCGGACGCCTGGGCACGGAATCGCTCGTTCGGATGCTCGACGCGGCCGTGATCGTCGTGCATGCGATCGCCAACCTCACCAATGTTGCGGAGGAGGTCCTGGCCGAGCAGCGGGACAGGCTTCGCTCGCAGCAGGCCGCGGCTGGGGCTTCGGCCGAAGAGCCCACAGCTCGAAACTCGGCACCGTCCGGGCGTGCAGAACACATCGATCTGTCCTACTGAGCCAACCGCCAACACGGACCCCTCCAACCGACGAAAGAGCGACCGCGATGCCCCACCCGCAACCGGACACCGACGATGCGAACGCCTTCCTGAACTACGACTGGGTTAAGGAGGTTGCGAACACACCCGAGAACGACTTGCGCTCGGCCCGAATTGCCTTGACCTACAGCATGTTCGCCAAGGCGCTGGACATCTACATCTTTCGGAAACGGTCGCGTACAAGCAACCAAATCCGCTCCTACGAAATGAACGATTGCGATGCCAATTGGTTTCACTTTGCGACATGGGCCGTGCTCACCGCCGGGCGCAATATCGGAAACACCCGGGCGCCGCAGCGGCTGAACCTGCTGCCGAACGCCTGGCGCAACCAACTCGCCCCGACGGTGATCCACGCTCGCGCCGAAGACCACCAGCGCATCGGGCGGACACTGGCCTGGGCACAGCGGTCGATCTTCGTCACCGTTTCCTATGCCTTGCTCGCCACGCTCCAGGAGGCGGGTCTCGAAGTGGGCGGAACGCCTCTCGATGACCGACCGGCCACCCCCGCAGCGGGAGGTAATGCCGACAGCGTCGCCGACCACGAGCGGCGGTGGCACGAGGCCTCAGCCAGAACAGAGGGGTCCTCGGGTGCAGGCGCCGACTCCACAGACGATCCCGAGGAAATGGCCAGGGCCAAGGCCAAGGCCGATACCGACCGCGTCGAGCAAACGAAGAGCATAAAGAAGAACTTGCTCAAAATGGCTTGCGGCCAGGGCGCGGACGACGCGTCAAAGGATGCGGTATGGCTCTACTACGCCTTGTCGGTCGAAGCGTTCAAGCACTACGTCACGATCGCGAAAGATCCTGATATCGAGAACAAACCCGAGATGGACGCTGGCGTCGTTTCGCGCCTCATGCTCTTGGTCAACGTGATGATCACGGCGATCGAGCAGAAGCTGATCGACGAGGGTGTTCGGGCCATCGTTGACACGGTCCCCGACCGTGCCTTCAACGTGTTGGAGGGCCGCCTCGGGCAGGTCGGCGAGCGGCTCTTCAGTGTCCCGCGGCAGCTCACCCTGTTCGTGGCGCCGGAGCGGCTCAAACCTGCTCGCGACGTCGTCCACGCGGCCTGGGGCCGACTGCTCACCGATCAGCTCTTCGTGATGGCGCTGCCGGGCGAGACCCTACGGGTCGGTCGTGACATCCCGCCGTTGGACCCGCGCCGGCCCTACTACCGGAAGGCGCTTCGTGATCTGCGCAACGACGACGCAATCGACGAGGACGACCCGAAGGTGAAAACCGCGCTGGAGGATCTCCGCAAGCTCATGTTCCGCTTCGATCGCACGACTGCCGACGGCCGGGGGTCGGGCGCCCAGGACTGGCGCAGCTATGAGAGCCGCATGAACTGGGCGATCACGCTGCTGCGATCCCGACAATTCGATTCCAGCCTCTCGTGGCCCCCCTACTCGGGGGCCGACGCGAAGCGCATCGTCGCCGGCGAGCTGCCCGAGCGCGGCGGCGATCCGATGGAACTGGAAGTGCTCCCGCCCCTCGATCGCAGATCGGCCTACTGATGCGCTACCTCGATGCCAAGACGCTCAAGAAACTCAGTCGGATCGCGGATCCGGAGGCGGATCAGTTCCTCGCTGGTGCCGGCGGTTTTGAGGCTTACGCGCAAATGGTGCGGACGTATGGGTTCGCTCAGCTGACGGAGAGTCTCGATGATTACCACGCCGGTACGGAGTCGCCGCCCGACCGCTACACGCGCTTCCTTCAGACGGCAAAGGCAGCCGGCCATTCCGGTTCATTCGTCACCACCGCGGAGGTGTTCTGGAGCTTCGCCGGCGAAGTGGAGATAGCGGAACCGGATGAAGACCAGCTCGAAGCGCTGGACGCAGCGGCGGAACTCTTCCGGCGCTATGGCAACGAGATCGCCGCTGCGCTCCTCTTGGCCGCACTCCCCGACGCGTTCGCAGCCGAGGAAGGAGCCGCAGTGCTGGTACAGAGCCGTCAGCTGGCTACGCCCCTAGCCCTGCGGCGCCGAATCCGGGGGACCGCGCAGTTCCTCATGCTCGTGCTCGCCCGCGACGGGGGTTCGCGCGACAAGGCGGTGCGGGACGCCGAAAAGGTTCGATGGGCCCCCGTGACGGGGCGTTGCTGGCGCGCGGTCGTCGCGCTTCGGCTCTATCACGCTTCGATTCGATTGCAGGCTGCACAGGGCATGGCCACCGCCCGCTCGTCTGAAGGTGCGGCGCCGATACTGGCGAAGGAATGGAAATCCGTTCTCGCAGAGAAGCTCAGGGCCGTCGTCGGACACGGAGACGAGACCGGCGTCGTCGCCAGCGGAGGTGTCGCCGAGCCGAACGCCGTCGCCGTAGCAGAGCCCCCACCGGCGGTGATCAACCAGCGGGATCTGCTGGGCATGGTGCTCGGCTTCTCGATCGGCACATTGGACGTCCTCGATCGGTTCGGCATCCGCCTGAGCAACGACGAACGACAGGCGTACCTGACGGCCTGGAATCACATCGGAACGTTGCTCGGCATCGGGTCGGATGGCGCAATCACCAGCTTGGCCGACTGCGCGCCTCCGCCCGACAAGCCGATGCTGCCCAACACCTGCCTCGACGCGACGCGCCTCTTCGAACAAATTCGCACGGACGTCTGGCCCGACGTCACGGGACTGAACCTCACGGAGCTGATCAAGAGCACCGACGACGGCAGGCGCCTGATCGTTGCCATGCTCGTCGACCTCCGGGCGGCCATGCCGAAGTGCGCAAAGGAGCTGCCGCAGCTTGTGATGCGCGAGCTGGTTGATCCGAGGGTGCGCGCCCGGCTGGCGCTCGGTGACGGTGGCCTACTCGAACTCGGGTCCAGTCAGTTGCTGCAGTTCATCGACAGGAGTCCGATCGGCCGCACGTTCGGGCCCGGAACAATGACCGGTCCGCCATTGCGGATGGCGGCCAACTTCGTGACCCGGAGTTCGATCATCGAGTTCCTCACGGGAGACGGCCCACCGTTCGTCATCCCGGGCCTGGAGGAATGGGTCGACGTCCTCAGCTCCAGCGAGCAACGCCCGCGGGGTGCCAGGGGCTGAACCTAAGCGCGCCGAACGCATCCCCTGGTTCGCAGTTGAACCATTCGGTTAGTCTCCGCCCAAGTCGACGGCTTGGGGACGCATGGATTTCGAGGTGCTTGGTCCGGTGGCAGCGATTGACGGCGCACGGCGTGTCCGCCTGGGACCGACGCGCGAGGGCACACTTCTGGCCCTGCTGCTGGCCGCCGCCAACCATGTCGTCAGCACCGATCGCATGGTGGAGGCGCTTTGGTCGGGCTCCGAACCGCCCGGGGCGCACGAGACGGTCCCGAAGCATGTCCATCGTCTGCGTCGCCTCCTCGACCCGGATCGACCGGCGGGTGTCGCGTCGCGCATCGAGACGCGTCCTCCCGGCTATCTGCTGACGGTCGGGCGCGGCGAGCTCGACGCATGGCGCTTCGAGGACCGCCTCGCTGCGGCGCATCGGCTCCTCTCGGCCCGTGCCACCAATGAGGCGCGTTCGGCCATCGTGGAGGCACTCGCCGAGTGGAAGGGGCCCGCATACGCCGACTTCTCGTCGAGACCCTTCAGCCGAGCCGAGTCGGGCCGGCTCGAGGAGTTGCGCAGCGGCGCGATCGAGACGCGGATCGACTGCGATCTGTCACTCGGAAACGACGCGGGTCTGCTCGGTGAGATCGACGGCCTGGTGACGGCCGACCCATTGCGGGAGAACCTCGTCGCTCTGCTGATGCTGGCGCTCTACCGAAGCGGCCGCCAGGCGGACGCACTCCGCGCCTACGAGCGGCTGCGGACGACGCTGGCCGACCAGCTCGGGCTCGTGCCCGGCGCTCGGCTGCGCGAGCTCCAACATGCGATCCTCGTGCAGAGCCCGGATCTCGACCGCCTCCCGACCACCGACGCCGAAGCCGGCGTTCCGACTGCGGAGTCGGTCCCCGAAGCTCGCCGCGTCAGCGCCGTAGCCGCCGTTGCCTCGACGCGGATGGCAACGTTCCTCTTCAGCGACATCGTGCAGAGCACCGCACTCTGGTTGCATCACGCCGACGACATGGCGCTCGCGCTGGAACGCCACGACCGGATCCTGCAGGCCGCGTTCGAGGCCGGTGGGGGGACCGTGTTCGCGCACGGCGGTGATGGTCTCGCGGTGCACTTCGGGAGTGTGGCTTCGGCCCTCTCGGCTGCAGTCAATGCGCAGATCGACCTGCAGCAGCAGGACTGGGGTGCGATCGGCACGCTCAGTGTCCGCATGGCCCTGCACTGCGGCGAGGCGCACGCCCGCGACGGAAACTTCTTCGGGCCCCCGCTCAACATGGCCAGCCGGCTCATGGACGCGGCCCACGGCGGGCAGATCATCGTGTCGGACGTGCTGGGCGAGCTGGCGCGCGATGTGCTGCCCGCGGACCTCGCACTCCACGACCTCGGGCTCTGGCAGTTCGACGGACTGGACCGGCCGGAGCGGGTGTTCGACGTCCGCCATCCCGCGCTCGGCGTCGCACCGGAGGGTTTGGCCGCCGGCCGCCCGATGATGAAGTCGATGCCGGTCACGGAGGGGTCCTTTGCCGGCCGCAGCCTCGACATGGACGCTCTGTGCGAAGCGCTCGAGGCGGCACGGCTTGTCACGGTCACCGGCGCCGGCGGTGCGGGCAAGACCCGTCTGGCGATCGAGGCCGCAGTCGTGCTCGGCCAAGGCTTCGCCGACGGGGCCGTCTTTGTGGATCTCGCGAGGGTCTCGGACGGGTCGGGTGTCGGTCCACGTCTGGCGGAGGCGATCGGCGCGCGCTACCCGAATTCCGCGGGCGTCGACTGGATCGGGCCCGCCATCGGTGATGCCGCGCTGTTGGTCGTGCTCGACAACTGCGAACACGTCCTCGAAGCCGCCGCCGCGCATGCCGAGGCACTCCTCGCGGCCTCGCCTGCGCTGCGCATCGTCGCGACCAGCCGCGAGCGGCTGCGGTTGCCGGCCGAACGCGTGCTTCGATTGCAGCCGCTCGAGTCCGGTCCGCTTGGTCTACCGGGTCCAGCGGTCGAGCTCCTGATCGAACGCGCGCAGTCGGCCGGAGCGACCATCGATGCGCGGGACCCGTACCTGCAGCAGATCGCCCGTGCGGTGGACGGACTCCCACTCGCGATCGAGCTGTTGGCCCCGCGCCTCGTGGACCTCAAGCCCGAGGACCTGGCCGAGCAGCTGGCGAAGGACGGCGCAATGGCAGCCAGCGGGCGCTGGTCACGGCACGCCCGGAACTCGACCCTCGCCGCGACGTTTGCATGGTCCTACGACCTGCTCGGGGAACAGGAGCGCCGGTACCTGGAGACCATGTCGGTCTGCCCGGGCGGGATTTCGTTGGAGGGCGCGGCGACCTTGGCTGCGATGGCCGGACTCGAACCAGCGGACGGTAGGGCCTTGGTAGGCGCGCTGATCGAACGATCGCTCGTCCATGTCGACCGGTCCGGGGCCGAGAGCCGCTTCCGGATGCTGCAGCCGGTGCGCGAATACGCG
>JAYUDQ010000257.1:0-5779 GCA_043739745.1 Acidimicrobiia bacterium
TCGGCGTCGAGCGGGCACTCGCCATCGAGACGATCCTCGGGATCGTGTCCAACGCCACGACGGCGTGGACCGCCCGGACCGACATCCTTCGGCCGACGGCTGCGCGGCTGTTGGCCGCAACGGTCGTGGGGATGCCGATCGGGTGGTTCATCCTCGAGCACGTAGCCGCCAAACCGCTGAAGCTCATGGTCGGTGTCGTCGTCGGCGTCGTGGCCGTACTTCTGGCCTTCCATGTGCGCATCTCGGCGACCGGCCTCGGCGTCGATCTCGTGAGCGGCTTCTTCTCGGGGGTGCTGGCCACGAGCACCGGCACGAACGGCCCACCTCTGGTCATCGGGCTCTCGGGGCGCCGACTGCCCGCGGCGCAGCAGAGAGCGACGCTGTCGACCGTGTTCACCATCGGCAACGTCTTCGTGCTGGGCCTGCTGCTCTCGAGCGGCAGGGTCACCCGTCCCGTGCTGGAGGCTGCCGCCGTCGCGCTCCCGGGGATGATGGTCGCATGGTGGCTCGGCGACCGGCTCTTCGCCCGCCTGGATCAGCACCGCTACGAGCGCTTGGTGATCGTCCTGCTGCTGGCCAGCGCGGCCGTGGCCATCATCTCGGCGCTGCTTCGGTGATTCGCCCGGCGTGTTCGGTGAACGGGTCCTGAGCCGGTCGGTAGTGTCCGCGCCATGACCCCCCGCATCACGCCCGCCATGGTCGCGGCCGGACGCTCGCTGGCCGACCCACAGCTCGCGCCCGACGGTCTGCACCTGGCTTTCGCGTCGACAATCGGAGGTGTCGCACAGCTGATCGTGGTCGCGCTCTCCGACGATCCGACGCCGAGTTGCGGGCCGGAAGTGGTGATCACCGTCGATCCGCGTCCGATCGGCTCGCATCCGTCGGGCGGCGGGACGTACTGCTGGCATCGAACCGGCCGCTCACTCGTCTACGCGGGTCGGGACGGCGGCCTCTACTCGGTGCCTGTCGGTGGAGGCCCGGGGCGGCTGGTCACCCGACCGTCGTCGGTGGGCCAATACATCTCGCCGGCCATCGCTCCCGACGGGTCCCTCGTCGCCTTCGTGATCGACACCGGCGAAGCCCAGCAGGTCGCGGTCGCGCAACTGAACAACGAGGGTTCGAGCGAGCCCGTCATCGTTGCCTCCGGACCCGACGCGGACTTCCGCATCGACCCGACGTGGAGCGTCGACGGCCGGCTGGCGTGGCACGAATGGTCGGTACCTGACATGCCTTGGGACGGTGGCCGGATCGCAAGCGTCGAGATCGCGCGTCGGGATCTCTCGGTCGTAGTCGGTCCGCGCACCGTGTTGGCCGGCGGCCCAGGCGTCAGCGTTGCCCAGCCGCGGTTCTCGCCGCTCGGTGCACCGCTCGCCTACGTCGGTGACGAGTCGGGTTGGAAGGTCGTACGAATCCGCTCGACGACCGGGCCGGGTGACGCGGCTGCGGTCGTGGACGAGGAGTTCGAGCACGCCGATCCGACCTGGGGCAGCGGGCAGCGTTCGTTCTGCTGGTCATCGGGCGGTGAGCGGATCGCGTTCTGCCGCAACGAGGGCGGCTTCGGGCGACTGTGCGTCGCACCGATCGACGGGTCGTTTCCGGTGCGGGAGCTTGGTCGGGCGGTGCATCTGGCGCCGAGCTGGGCCCGCACGCCGGCCGGCCACGAGCGGATCGCGGCGATTCGCACAGGGGGGCGCACGCCTGGCCAGATCGTGGTCTACGACGTGGCTTCAGGAGACCGGATCACCGTTGCCCGCGGCCCGGTCGGCGGCTGGGAGGCGCTCGATCTGCCCGAGCCCGAGGTGATCAGCTGGCGGGCGGAAGACACCACGTTGTTGCACGGGCGTGTCTACCGGCCCCGCGGGGTCGAGCGCCCGCCGATGTTCGTCCACATCCACGGTGGCCCCACCTCGCAGACCACGGTGACGTTCAATCCGCGCGTCGCGTACTGGCTGGAGCAGGGCTGGGCTGTGCTCGTTCCCGACCACCGTGGCTCGACGGGCTGGGGCCGTGCGTACCAGCAGGCGATGCGGGAGCGTTGGGGCGACCTCGACGTGATCGACTGCGCATCCGCCGTACGTCATGCCATCGGCGTGGGATGGTGCGACCCGCGGCGGGTGGTCGCGATGGGCGGCTCGGCCGGCGGGTTCACCGTCCTTGGGTTGCTGGCCGCCTATCCCGAACTTTTCGCGGCCGGCATCGACCTCTACGGCGTGACCGACCTCATCGACCTCGAGGTGTCGACCGACCGCTACGAAGCGCATTACAACCGCTCCCTCATCGGTCCGCGCCCGGCTCGCGACGGCCGTTACCGCGACCGCTCGCCGATCAACTTCGCCGAACAGATCCACGCGCCGCTGCTGGTCCTCCACGGCGACGCCGATACGAACGTGGTGATCGGCCAGTCCCTGACGCTCGTCGACCGGATGCGGGCCGCAGGACGGACAGTCGAACTGCATGTCTACGACGGTGAGGGCCACGGATGGCGACGCCCCGAGACGGTCATCGACGAGCTCGAGCGGATCGACGACTTCCTCGCCCGTCACGTCCCTAGGCACGCGTAAGCGACCGGATCTGGATCCCGACCGCGCAAGAACAGGCCGACCGAGTATCGGCGGCAGGCCGGTAGCGTGGCGTGATGCTGCTGGCCGAGGTCGAGATCCGGCATTCTCGACCGGTGGCCCCCACCCGGCGAGTGGCACTCGGCCTCACGCTCCTGCCTACTGACCCGCTCCCGGGCTGGGGACCGGTGCTCATCGGGGGCCTCCTCGCGGCCAACGTCGGCGCCCTCGATGCCGACGAACTGACCGACCTCTACGACCTGATCGACGACCTCGAGGCCGGCAACCGCATTTCCCAGCCCAAGCTCCGGCATCGGTTCCAGAAGGACACCGTCGGGCTCGACCGCAGCCGCCACAGCCTGATTGGCGAGGGCGAGCACGTGTGGTTCGATCTCGACGACCATGCACTGCCCGAGGTCAACATCCTCGGCGCGTTGTATGCGGCTGCGGCGTTCGAACGCGAGATCCGACCGGTCGTGTTCCGGGTGGTGCGCAAGGCAGTGCAGTGGGAGCGGCCGCTCGACGCCGGCTTCGTCGCCCACCTCCTCGGCGACGATGCCGCCTTCTCGCGTTGGCGGGCCCTCCCGACCGATCACCGCTGGGCTTTGCGGCTGCTCGGCTTCGGGCCGAACGACACGCCGGCCCGCGCGGGTATCCAGGCCGCGTTCCGCGATGCGGTGTGGATGGCGCATCCGGACCGTGGTGGGTCGGCCGAGGCCGCCGGTCAGCGGATGGTCGAGCTCACGCAGGCCCGCCGCGTCCTGCTCGGCGTCTGAGCCCGATTCGCCGGGCGATCATCGGCGCCGGCTCACATCTACGCTCGGCCCGCCATGCCACCCCGACCCGTTCCCCGACCGCGCGCCCTGCTCCTCGCCCCCGGAGCCGGAAGTAGCGCCAGCCACCCGTCGCTCGTCGCCATCGAGCAGGGTTTGCCGGGTCTCAAGGTCCGCAGGATGGACTTCCCCTACCGACTGGCCGGACGACGCGCACCCGACCGTGCGCCGGTCCTACTTGCCGCAGTCCGGTCTGGCGCCGAGGCGCTGGCCGCGGATACGCCGTGTAGGCCTGAAGAGATCGTTTTCGGGGGCCGCTCCATGGGCGGGCGCATGTGCTCCATGGCCATCGCCGAGGGCATGCCCGCCCGAGGACTCGTGTGCATCTGCTATCCGCTCCACCCGCCAGGGAAGCCGGAGAATCTGCGCATCGCCCACCTGCCGGACATCACCGTGCCCTGCCTCTTCATCTCCGGTACGCGCGATGCGTTCGGCACACCCGATGAACTATGCGCACATACGGCCGCGATACCGGGCCCGGTCGAGTATCACTGGATGGACAAGGCCGGCCACGACCTGAGGGGCCACGACGCGGCCATCGCCGAGATAGTGGCCGACTGGGTCAGCCGCCTGAGCGCGATCGGCTCGCCCTCCGCGGTCACCCCGGCGAAGCGGAAAACGGCACATCCTCCGGGTTGAGCTCCTCGAGCTCGCGGTGCGCCGTTTCCGGAACGAGCAGGTGCAGTACGACCACGCTGATCCACAATGCCGCAGTCGTGAGCGCAACAGCCCCTCCGATGTGATCGGGCCGAGAGATGGCCCCGACGAAGAGGAGACCGAGTACCCCGCCGAGGCGGCTGATCCCCGCGGTGACCCCGTTCGCCGTCGAGCGCATCGCCGTCGGGAACAGTTCGGCCGTGTAGATCCCGAGCGCCGGCAGGGAGGCGCCGCCGATCAACGCTCCGAAGACGGAGAAGCCCCATTGGGCCGGGCCGTGGGTGAGGTACAGGCCGGCGTCGCCTACTGCGAACGCGATCATGGCCACGGTCAGGACCCGCTTGCGGCCGACCCTGTCGGCCATGCGGCCACCGACGATCAGCCCGATCAGCCCGGGAGCGTTCGTGGCGAGCCCAAACACGGCGATGGCGACGGCACTGAATCCGCGCTCCCTGCGCAGGAAGTCGTTCTGCAACTGACGGCTCGGCGATCCTTCGAACGCGACGAGGAAGAGGAACAGCCCCATGGCCGCGAATCGGCGCCAGTGTCCCGCCAGAGCACGCAGTGTCGAGTCCAGCTCTGCCCGCCTCTGACCGACGTTGCGTTCGAACCGCTCGCTCTCGACCACTCGGCGGGCGACACCGGGAACGGTGGGGAGGGCGAGGAGCGGAACGAGGTAGAGCAGTCGCCAGGATGAACGGCTGGCGTCGGCCAGCGGAAGGGCGACGAGTGTCAGACCTGACCCGACGGCCGCGGCGATGACGAGCGAACCACTGGCCCAGGCCCGTGCCTCGGCTGGCAGCGATTCGACGCCGAGCACGGCGATCAGGATGGCGGCAGCGGTCACAAATGCCCGGGCGACGATCTGCAGCGCAGTGAACTGCACGATCCCAGTAGTAAGCGCGCATAGTGCAGTGAAGACAGGTCCGAACGTCGCGCAGAGGAGGAGCAGGCGCCGTCGCCCTACCCGGTCTGCGGAACGCACGATGATCAGCGCGAGGAGGATGTCGGCACGGATGACGGCGAGGGAACGGCTCTGTGCGGCCGCCGTTGCCCCCCACTGCTCGGCCGCGAACGTGAGGGACGCCGAGGTGATCGACCCCTGATACCCGACAACCAGCGCCACCACCGCCAACCCCTTCAGCAGCGTCCGCTGCGATTGCGCCAACGGCACCGGCGGCGCGAGCCACCGCGTGACGGAAGTGGGGAAGCGCACGGCGGTAGTGTCCCGCATCCGTGCGTAGTGGTGATCCCAACGAGCTGATGGCGAAGGCCGCGTCGGGTGACCGCACGGCTCTGGCCCGGTTGCTATCGATGGTCGAGCAGGGAGGCGAGCCGGCACGGGCGGCCGGCCGGCTCGCATGGCCCCTCGGTGGACGGGCCAGCACGGTCGGGATCACGGGTGCCCCGGGCGCCGGCAAGAGCACACTCACCGATGCGCTCATCGCCGTCGTGCGAGCAACCGGTGAGCATGTGGCCGTCCTGGCCATCGACCCGTCGTCACCCTTCACCGGCGGTGCCGTGCTCGGCGACCGGGTCCGCATGAGCCGCCACTTCCTCGACCACGGCGTCTACATCCGGTCGATGGCGACGCGTGGTCACTTGGGCGGGCTGTCGGCGGCCGCGCCGGAAGCAATCCGCACGCTCGACGCGGTCGGCTTCCCGTGGATCCTCGTCGAGACGGTCGGGGTCGGTCAGGTCGAAATCGAGATCGCGGCGGAGGCCGACACG
>JAYUDQ010000258.1:0-2155 GCA_043739745.1 Acidimicrobiia bacterium
ACCGACGCGCCGAGCAGCAGGCCGACGTTCGGCTTGTGGCCGACCGGGACGAGGCCCTGCGTTGCGGTGCCGTACTTCGGGAGATTGCTGAAGGCCATCCGATAGAAGCCGACGCTGATGAGCACGATCATGTTGACGATGAAGAAGTAGGTCGGCGCGGCGAAGAGCTTCCCGGACTCCTTCACCCCGCGCAGGTTGCCGAAGGCGATGATGATCACGAAGCCGATGGCGATGAGCAGCTTGTAGGGCTCGAGCGCCAGGAATGCCGACGCCAGAGCGTCGGTACCGGCCGCGACCGAGACGGAGACGGTGAGCACGTAGTCCGTGAGCAGGGCCACGCCGGCGACCTGCGCCGGGAGGATGCCGAAGTTGTCGCGGGTGACGATGTAGGCACCGCCAGCACTCGGATAGGCCTTGATCGTCTGGCGGTACGAGAGGATCAGGAAGCCGAGGACGATGAGCAATGCCCCGGTGATGGGCGTAACGAGGCTGAACGCGGCGAGCCCGACGACGGGCACCAGCACCCGAAGGATCTCCTCGGTCGCGTAGGCGCACGACGACAGGTTGTCCGACGCGAAGACGGCGAGCGCAGTGGGCTTGCCGAGGCGTTCGTGGGCCAGTTCCTCCGTGTGCAGCGGCTTGCCGAGGAGGCGATTCTTCCAACGGTAGGACATGCTCTCGGGCAGATCGAGGCGACAAGGATCCGGCGGACCGGCGGAGACTGGCGAGCGTTCTCGAGACGGAGAGGGTGCGACGGGCGGGGCTGGCGGGGCTGGCGGGGCTTCTTCTAGGACAGTGCTCACAAGATGTCCATCGTCGCCGTTCGCAACCCCGAAGTCAGCGGACATGGCGTAGAGATGCCGCCTGCACGCGTAGAGAACGCGCTAAGGCCGCACACAAAAGTGGGAGGAGGGGCGCTACGGGGCGCGTATCGTCGTTGACCCATGTCGAGCGATGCCGATCGAGAGCTGTTCAGCGAGATCCTTCTTGCGCAGGACCCGACCGAGGGTCTTTGGGTCGCGCTCGAGTCCGGGCTACTCGAGCGGGTCGCCCCCGAGATACCGGCGCTCAAGATAGAGCAGGACCCCGTCCACCGGCACAAGGACGTGCTCACCCACAGCATCGCGGTCACCGCGAAGACGTCACCGAACCTGCGCCTCCGGCTCGCAGCGCTCTTCCACGACGTCGGCAAGCCCGCCACTCGTCGCTACCGGGGCGGAAAGGTCACCTTCTACCACCACGAGGCAGTGGGCGAACGTATGACCAAGGTGCGGCTCGCGGCTCTGGGCTACGAGCCGGCCATGGTTGCCGACATCGCCCGCCTCGTCGGACTGAGCGGACGCTTCCACGGCTATCAGCAGGGCTGGGAGGACGCTGCCGTCCGCCGCTACGCGCGGGACGCGGGCCACCTCCTCGGCGATCTCAACGAGCTCGTCCGTTGCGACTGCACCACCCGCCACGCCAACAAGGTCGCGGCACTGCACGAGCGTGTCGACGACCTGGAACGGCGCGTCCGGGAGCTGGCGGTCGACGAGGAACGGGCCAGGGAGCGACCGGACCTGGACGGTCAGCAGGTCATGGAGCTTCTCGGCATCCCCGGCGGACCCGTAGTCGGCCGGGCGCTGCGCATGCTCCTCGACCACCGCCGCACCATCGGACCGCTCGACCACGACGAGGCGATTGCCGTGCTCCGCGAGTGGTGGTCGGCGCAGGCAGGCTGACCGGCTTCACCAGAAGAGACGCCCGGGTGAATGCCCCAGATCATTCGCGCCTTGCGAACCGCCTGGTAGAAACGGCGCCCGAACCGGCAACACCGCCGACCGATGAAGGGACCAGACCATGGCCGACGTGAGCAAGTACCTGGACAAGGCATACGAGCAGATGGACTTCGCCGAACTGGCGAAGTCGCCCGTCGAGGCCCTGGCCGGCGTCTCGCCCGCCGACGCCGAAGCGCTGGCCAAGGCGCTCGGCATCAAGACGATCGCCGACCTCGCCACCAACAAGTACGTCCTCTGGGCACAGGCCATCACCACGCTCGGCAAGTAGTACATCCGCGGCGGGCCGCCCACCGGACGACCGGCTGCATCGTTCTGCGGGTCCTCCTGCGGTCCTTAGGTAACGGTGCCTACGGCCAGCGGCTTCGTCGTGGCCACGA
>JAYUDQ010000259.1:0-2154 GCA_043739745.1 Acidimicrobiia bacterium
GTGATCAGGCATTCGACGCCGTTGATCTGGCCGATCGCATGCACGCTGCCACCGCCGACCGGATCGCCGGTACCCCAAGCGGCAAGCGCGTGCAGTTCGAGCAGCGGCGTGTCACGGTCGACGAGCAACTCGACCCGCTCCCGCACGAGCATCTTTCCCCGCTCGCGGTGGCGGTCGATGTAGCGCTGGCCACCGGCCACGATCGCACCCTGCTGCTCGGCGAGCACCTCGTCGAGCAGCGTCTGCATCGTCTCGCGGTTGGCCCTGTACGCCGATGAACGCGCATCGACGCGGCTCTGGAGAACTGGCACGGGGTGACCGTATGGGCGGAAGGCAGGCGGGTCAAACCCGGTCGTGCACCGGCCGAGAAAAGCAGTCAGGCATCGCCGTCGTCACCGGCTGCGGTCTGAAGTTCGAGCGCCCGCTCGATGACCTTGTCCATAGCCCGCTCGAGCTCGTCGACGGTGATCACGTCGGACAGCGCGAGGCGGATGGAGGCCAGCTCACGGGCGAGGAACTCGGTGTCCATCTGCGTTCGGGCCGCCGTTGCCCGGTCGGACTCGATGGCCTGACGCTCACGATCGCCTTGGCGGTTCTGCGCAAGAAGGATCAGCGGCGCGGCATAGGCGGCCTGGGTCGAGAATGCGAGATTCAGGAGGATGAACGGGAACGGATCGAACAGACCCTTGTGGATGTCACTGAAGTGGGCGATGCCGTAGATGATGTTGACCGACATCCAGACGATCACCATCAGGGTCTGCATCACGAGGAAGCGGGCCGTGCCGAGGAAGCGGGCGATGCCCTCGGAGAAGCGCCCGAACGCCTCGGGGTCGTAGTGCACACCGACGCGCACGCCACGGCGGCGGGGCTGGCTTAGGTCGAGCTTGGACGGGCCGAAGCGGTCGGCTACGCGCGCCCGGATATGGAATCGGCTCACGATCGCCGCCAGCCGACCGGCAGCAGGTGATCGAGAACGTCATCGACGCTGACGGCCCCGAGCAACCGGCCCTGTGGGTCGCAGACCGGTACGGCAACGACGTCGTAAGAAGCAAGACGCCTTGCCACGATGAGGATGTTCATGTCCGGCAGCACCGGCTCGGGTCCGCTATCGAGGCACTGCGAAAGCGGCGTCGAAGGCGGCTCGCGCAGAAGCCGCTGATACCCGACGGGTCCGAGATAGCGGCCCGTTGGCGTCTCGAGCGGTGCTTCGGCCACGAAGACGTGCGCGGCCTCGGCCGCCGGCAGATCAGGGTCACGGATGCGGGCGAGCGCCTCGGCCACGGTCGCCGTCGCGCTCAGGATGAGGGGGTCGGGATTCATCAGGCCACCCGCCGTGTCGGGGGAGTATGCGAGCAGGCGTCGAAGCGCCTCAGAATCCTCGGGGTCCATGGCGTTGAGGACCTCCTCACGATCGACGGCCCCCATCTCAGCGAGTAGGTCGGCGGCGTCGTCGGAGTCCATCTCCTCCAAGACGTCGACAGCGCGTTCGACGTCGAGATGCTCCATGAAGGCGGCAGCCTCATTCTCGGGCAACTCGACGAGCAGGTCCGCGAGGTCCTCGTCCTCCATCGCGTCGGCCACGGCCTGGCGCTGCGTCTCGGACATGGCGGCGATCTGCGTGGCTGCGTCGGCTGGGTGCATCTCGCGCAGCTCGGCCATCGACTGCGCGATGCCATCGACATCACCGAACAGCCGCACCAAGGTCTGCCAACCGGCGAGGCGAACCGTACGATGGCGTCGGAACAGCCCCGCGGTCGCAAGCGAGACGCCGGACACCTCCCAGGACCGCATCGCCCCCGGCGTCGGCACCAGCGCAACGTCGTTCACGAGCTCGCGGCCGATCCGCTGCTCGAGGAGGTCCTTCATGACGAGCCGCTCGCCGTTGCGGAGCTTGAAGCGCCGGAGGTCGACCGTGCCGGAATGCAGACGCGCACCGCCCGGGCCGACCTCGGCCACCCGATTCGCACCGACGAAGATCTGCCGGCGCTGGAACTCCGCCACGAAGCCGAGGACGGGCGGGGGGGCCTCCGGGGCCGGATACCCGATCACCACATCGACGATTGAGCCCACCGCGGTGCCGTCGCTTGCGAGCATGTCGAGCCCCACCAGGCGGGAGACGAAGACGGGCGCGGCAATCACCGCCTGAATCTATGC
>JAYUDQ010000260.1:0-2154 GCA_043739745.1 Acidimicrobiia bacterium
CTCGTGCTGCAGTCGCTCGGGCGATTCGGCGAAGAGACCACGCTGCGCTAGCCGGCCGGAGGGACGCTGTCAGCAGAACCGACCGGGGACTTTGTCGTCGAATGCCGCTCGGAGCGGCTTTCGGCCACGAAGTTCGCGCCGCACCCTGCATTGGCCCAGGGCGGAGTCAGCGGTTGAGCGCCACGATCGACGCGTTGAGCACGGTCGCAAATGCGACCCACCCGACGTAGGGGACCAGCAGTGCGCCGGCCGCGGGCCGAACAGCGAACGACGCACCCGTCGTCGCCACCACCGCAACAAGGAGCGCGCTGATCTCTACGAGCGCCGCGGCTGGTGCCTTCGCGCCGAAGAACAGCGGTGTCCAAACCGCGTTGAGGACGAGCTGACCTGCGAACAGCTTCAACGCTCGCTGCTGACGGTCTGAGGCCTCGGCCCGAGAAACCAGCCACGCCGATCCGGCCATTGCCCCGTAGAGCGCTGTCCATACCGGCCCGAACACCGAGGATGGCGGGTTGAACGATGGCTTGTTGAGCTTGTCGTACCAATCGCCGATGGCCCGTGCGGTGAAGGGCACACCAGTGAGACCCACGGCCTGCGTCGCGGCGCCAAGCGCCGCAAGCGACACCCACGGGCGCCGTTTCGCGAATCCGGTCCACCGGATCAGTATCCCGACGGGTGCGGAGTCGTCAGGTCCGTCGGACCGATAGACGCCGTCGACGCGGGCCGGGGCGAGTTGCAACGCGAGGGTCATCATGCATATCCGCTACCCGTTTCGACGGCTACCGACACGTTCAGGAGTGCACATGGGTTCAGCCGACTTGGACGACGATCTTCCCGAAGAACCCGCCGACGGCCATGCGCGCCTGCGCCTCGGCCAGGTCGGCGAAAGGCCACACACTGTCGATCACCGGCCGCAGCCCGCCTGCTTCGACCGCCGCAAGCACGTCCGCGAACTCGGTCGCACCCCACCCACCTGCGCCGATGAGCCGGCGTCCCCAGTGGTAGAGCGACGGGAGCGACACCGTGGCCTCCGTGCCCGTGGTCGTGCCGCAGAACACCATGCGGCCATCGACATCCAACGCATCGATCGAGGCCTGGAACAGCGCGGTGCCGACATGGTCGATCACGAGGTCGACGCCCCCGCCGGAAGCCGCCCGCACGGCACCGGCGACGTCGCCCCCGTAGTGGTCCACGACTGCATCGCAGCCGAGCGCAAAGGCGCGCGCGAACCGGTCGCGGCCACCGATGGTGCCGATCACGAACGCCCCCGCCTGCTTGGCCAGTTGCACGACGGCAGTGCTCACCCCTGACCCGGCTGCGTTCACGAGCACCTTCTCGCCGGCCCTGACCTGACCGACGACGACGAGCGCGTGCCATGCGGTGAGAAAGGCAACGGGCAACGCGGCAGCTTCCACGAAGGAGAGTCCATTGGGCGACGCGAAGGTGTGCGCCGACGGCACGGCCACGAGCTCGGCGAAACCGCCTTGCCGGGTCGAGCCGACCGTGCGCAGGTTCTCGCAGTACGCGGGCTTTCCCGAGAGGCACCGCCGACAGGTTCCACAGGTACTCACCGGGTCGACGACCACAGCCGTACCGATCGGTAGCTCGCCGCGATCGACACCAGAGCCGTGCCCGACGACCACGCCAGCGACGTCCATGCCGGCCACATGCGGGAGCGAGAAGCCTCGCACGACCGCAGCATCTCGCTGCAGCAGATCGAGCCGGTTCAGCGCACAGGCCTTCACGGAGACGAGCACTTCGCCAGCCCCAGGGACCGGATCGGCGACGTCCTCGAACGTCACCACCTCCGGACCCCCGAAGCCACGCTGCACCTGCGCCTTCACATCAACATCCCGGCAAAGCAGCCGGACCCGGCCTCACGCTGAGTCCGGCGCCAACGCTCACGACGGCCAAATGACCTTGCCGTCGGCGCCGTAGAGCGACTTTGCCAGATCGGCGTTGTAGGTGCCGTCCATTGCCGGCTTGCCGGCCTTGAAGATCCCGGCCTCGGCGTAGGCATCGACTTCTGCCTTCAGCTGCGCGGGGTCGATGACACCGACCGGGCCGGTTGTCGTGCCCTTCTGCACCTCGGCCAGTTCGGCCGTCCAGCGGAAGTTCTCGCCCGCTTCGGTGAGGTAGTTCTTGTTGCCGGCG
>JAYUDQ010000261.1:0-5768 GCA_043739745.1 Acidimicrobiia bacterium
CGCACGTGGGCATGGTCGGTCGGCATGTTGAAGGTCCAGAGGAACTCGACGATCTCGAAGCCTTTGCTGTTCGTCGGCGTGAGGAAGGCGGTGATGCCGCCGCCGTCGCCGGCCTTGCCGCTGGTGCGGGCCATGATCATGTCGTACTGCGCTTTGTGGATGCCCGTGTTCCAGGTCTTCTCGCCGTTGATGATCCAGTCATCGCCATCGCGGACCGCGTTGGTCTCCATGTGGGTCGCGTCAGAGCCGTGGTTCGGCTCAGTGATGCCGAAGGCGAAGCCGCGGCGGCCTTCGGCCAAATCGTCGATCCAATCCTTCTTCTGCTCGTCCGTGCCGTACTTGATCATCAGCAACAGGCCGACGTTGTTGCCCACGATGGCGTGCTCGTTCTGCAGGTCGCAGTGCAGGCCCAGGCCCTTCGCTGCAAGGTGTTCGCGGATGATGGCCATGCCGAGATTGGTACCGTCGCGGCCGCCGTACTGCTTCGGGAACGGATAGCGATAGTGGCCCGCCTTGTCGGCGCGGCGTTTGGCTTCGTGCAGCAGCTGCTCCCACTCCTCGTTCGGCAGACCGCCCCGCTCCCAATCGGTGCGGGCGTCTTCACGGCGATGGTCGAAGAAACGGATGTTGTCGTCCTGTTCCTCGAGCGGCTTGATCTCACGTTCGATGAACTCGTCGAGCTCGATCAGGTACGCGGCGAGGTCTGGTGGAATGTCGAAGTCCATGCGCGGAAACTTAGCGTTCGTTCACTAAGGCACGCCAACGCTAGTGTCGCTGACATGGCTGCGACGGCTGTTTCAACGGAGAGCGAGCGGCGCGAACGGCCGGGCAAGGTGGCCATGATGCGCGCCGCCGTCGAGGTCATGGGCGAGGACGGCTACGAAGGTGCATCCATTCGGGACATGGCCGCCCGGGCTGGGGTGAGCGTGGCCGCGCTCTACTACCACTTCCCGTCGAAGCTCCATCTGCTCGGCGAGTTCCTCGAAGAGGCGCATGAGGTGATCCTGGCGCGGCTCGAGCGCCGCCTGCTCAGCGCCGATCCGACGCCGACAGCGCGCCTCGACGTCGTCGTCTCGACGATTGTCGCCTCGAACCTCCACGACAAGTTCGCGCGCCTCGCCTCGAACGTCGCCGTGCGCGAGCACACGCGGTTGGAGAAGGCCGAGCGCAAAGTGATCGATGAGAAGCGCAGGCGACTGCTGCAGCTCGTGCAAAGCGTCATCGAGAGTGGCGTCGAGAACGGCGACTTCGCGACGAGCGAGCCCCGCGAAGCAGCGAGGGCCATCATCACGCTGTGCTCGTCACTCGTGGAGCCGTTCCCCGAGATGCACCGCTCGATGGCTGAGGTGATCGTGCTGTACCAGGGCTTCGCCCGCGCGCTCGCGGCGACGCCCTGACGCCTGCCGACAATGGAGCCTTTGCCCGCCTGGAGCGGGCAAACCTTCCGATCACCGGTCGAGGGTTATAACCGAACGTTCGCTAAGATACAGAAGTCGATCCCAGGGGGAACAGCAATGGTTGCAGCAGTGGAGTACGAGCAGATCCTGGTAGAGCAGCGTGGCGCCGTCCTGCTCGTCACGCTGAATCGGCCGGCCCGCCTCAACGCATGGACGCCGCTGATGTTGGCCGAGATGATGACCGCGATGACCGAAGCGAACAGCGACCCGACGGTCGGCGCCATCGTGGTCACCGGCGCCGGTCGCGGGTTCTGCGCCGGGGCCGACATCGGCGGGGAGTTCGCGTCGAACCTCGACCGCGCGCCTGCCAGTGGGGGGGACAAGCCGAAGCGCGAGCCGACCCGCAACGGCGACTGGGTCGCGTTCTGTCGCTCGTCGAAGCCCCTCGTCGCTGCCCTCAACGGCGCCACGATCGGCGTCGGGCTCACCATGGTGCTCCCGTTCGACCGGATCCTCGCCGCGAGCAGCGCCAAGATCTCGGCCCGCTTCATCAAGATGGGCCTCGTGCCCGAGCTCGCGTCGTCGCACTTCCTCGTGGCCCGCTGCGGCTGGGGTGACGCGTCGTGGCTCGCACTGAGTGGCACGACGATCCTCGGTGACGAGGCGAAGTCGCTCGGCCTCGTCGACCGCGTCGTCGCTGACGAATTGCTGCTCGAACAAGCCATCGCCGATGCCAACGTGCTGGCCGAGAACCCCGCCCCGCAGTTGCGCATGATCAAGGCATTGCTCACCCAGAACGCGACCGGCGTCGACCTGGCGGCGGTCCAGACGCGCGAGCTCGAAGCGCTGAAGACGGCCTATAGGACGCCCGAACACCACGAGGCAGTGCGCGCCTTCCTCGAGAAGCGGCCACCGCGCTTCGACCTGATCGGCGCTGCCGACGCGACGGCGCAGGCATGAGCGCCGCTCCGCCGCTCAGCCTGGCCCGTCGCTTCGCCGGAGCGATCGAGCCGCTCACCGGTCAGGTGTACTTCGCACCCGAATGCCACGCGGCTTACGAGGGGCTGGGCTTCGGACCACCATTGCTCGCTCCGACCGGCCTCGCACTACCGAACGGTCCGGCGTACTTCACGAGCCGCGGCTCGGTGATGGGCCAGGTGCGCGGCGATGTCGTCACGGCGGCGTTCGGAGTGTTCAATCCGGAAGTTGTCACTCCGGGTGTCACATTCGGGTGGACGCTGACCGACGCTGACACGATTTGTGCGGCCCGGGATGCCGGAGCGCTCGGCCAGCTGCGGCGTGTGCTCGGCGAGCCGACGGGTCTCGCCCGAGCGGGGGAGCTGCTTGACCGGATGGTCGCGCCGCTCACGCCAGAGGGCCGCCCTCTGTTCGCGGGGCTCCACGGTCTGGCGGTGCCCGACGACGCGTTCGGGAAGGTGTGGCGTCAGGGCGATCGCCTGCGCGAGTACCGCGGTGACAGCCACATCGCGGCATGGGTGTCGGCCGGGCTCGACCCGATCGAGATCGGGTTGCTCACCGAGCCCTACTGGGGGCTGCCGGTCAAGACCTACGTGCGCTCGCGGGGGTGGAGCGAGCAGCAGCTCGACGACGGGATCGACCGGCTCCGTACTCGCGAGTTCCTCGACGCCGGGAATGTGCTCACGCCCGGCGGCCGTGCCTTCCGCGAGGCGATCGAGGACACGACTGATGCGTCCATGGCCGCGGCAATGGCTGCACTCGGTGACGACGCCGACGAGTTGCTGGCACTGCTTGCGCCGTGGGGCACAGCGGTGCGGGCTGCGAACGGCTACCCATCCTCGGGGGCGAAGGACGTCGCCGACGCCACCAAGGGCTAACGGCTGCGTTCATGTCCTCGTCCGAGGGCATGGCTGGCATCCGGCCCGATCTTCGGAAGGTTTGCCCGCAAGGATCGGGCAGACGTTCCAATCGTTGGACCCGCCGCGTCAACGAGCCATCGACGCTGCTTTCGAACCGACGATGTCGGCCGCGGACGCTGCTTTCGAACCGACGACGTCGGCCGCGTGCGCTGCCATGTCGGTCGCCGAAGATGCCGCCTGTGTGACGGCGTGCAAGGCGCGCACCCCGCTCGTCTCGGCGAAATGACTTGCGGTCTGGCCCGCCGTCTCTGCTGCGCTGCTGGCCATGTGCAGGGCCCGCTCACCGAGGATGGCGGCTGCGGCGAGCGCCTTCTCGCCGAACCCGGCGGCTGACTGGCCCAGCCCTGCAGCGGAGTGCGAAGCACTATGCGAGTGCCCGCTCACCAGATCGGACGCGCTCGACATCGCCGACGATGCCCGTCCGGCCGCCTTCGAGGTCGCCCGCTTCGCCCGCCAGGTCAGCGACGGGTTGCCGTCGTGATCGGTGGCCGCCAGCACCAGACCGCCGAGCATGGCCAGGTTCTTCATCAGCTCGATCCGCTGTGCTGCCTTCTTCTGCGGGTCCGGCTCCTCCCAGAACCGGTGGCCGGCGACCGTCGTGGGCACGAGGCTCGCGGCGAGGACCCCGGCCGAGAGCCGTGGAGCCCAGCCGATGGCCAGCATCACACCGGCAGCAAGTTGCACACCGCCGTTGATACGCACGAGCTTGACCGGGTCATCCGGAAGCCCGAGCGTCGACGCGATCCGGCCGATGAACTGATCGGCCTTCTTGGCCTTCTCGTCGGGGTTCTTCAGGGCGTCCATGCCACCGGCCACGAAGATCGGGGCGATGAACGATCGGGCGATGCTGTGGGTGATGGTCACGGTCGTCAACTACCCCGCTGTGCCGCGCGCTAATCCTTGCTCGGGGAAAGTGTTTGGGGGTCGAGCGTGCTTCGGTTGATGCGCGACTGTCGCTGGCCGTCACGGTCCAGCTAAACCGTGCGGTCTACGTCCAGAGGAGACCCTGATGTCCGATGAAGTGCTCACCGAGCGCCGTGGCCGCGTGCTCGTCATCACGCTGAACCGCCCCGACCAGATGAACTCGATCAACACCGCGCTCGCGCAGGCGTTGGTTGCCGCGATCGAGGAGCTCGACAGCGATCCGGCCCTCAGCCTCGGTGTGCTGACCGGTGCCGGCCGTGGTTTCTCGGCCGGCATGGACCTGAAGGCCTTCGCCAAGGAGGGCCCGCCGCAGGGCTTCCAACGTTTCATCGAACACGGGTCGGGCAAGCCGCTTGTTGCCGCCATCGAGGGTTTCTGCCTGGCCGGCGGCCTCGAGATGGCCCTCGTCTGCGACCTCCTCGTGGCCGCCGACAACGTGCGCTTCGGCATCCCTGAGGTCGGCGTCGGACTGTTCGCAGGCGGCGGCGCGCTTCTTCGGCTTCCCCGGCGGGTGCCCTACGGCGTCGCCATGGAGATGGCACTCACCGGCGACCCCATCAGCGCAGCGAAAGCGCTCGAGCTCGGCCTCGTCAGCCGCCTGACGGAAAAGGGCGGCGCGCTCGACGGTGCGCTGGAGTTGGCCGAGCGCATCGCGAAGAACGCGCCACTGTCGCTGAAGGCCACGAAGGCGGTGCTGCGGGAGATGCAGGGCCACACCGAGGGTGAGTTCTGGAAGATGCAGGCCTCGCACATCAAGTCGGTGTTCACCTCCGATGATGCCAAGGAAGGGCCGCGGGCGTTCGCCGAGAAACGCCCGCCGGTGTGGTCGGGAAGCTGAAAGCAGCTGTCGGTGGGGGTGCGGTTTGCGCCTCACGCGGACGTGTAGCCATCGGCGCGCATACGGTGCGGAGGTGAGCAACGAATCCGCGCCGGAAGGCCGGGCCACGACGTGGGCACTTCCCGGCACAGCCGACGAGTACGACGCACGCTGGCGCCAGATGGCTGCGTCAGGCGAGAACCCGCACGGCGAGGCCGACCTGATCTGCCGCTTCGAACCGACGTCCGTACTCGACGGCGGCTGTGGCACCGGCCGTGTCGCGATCGAGCTCGATAGTCGCGGCATCCACGTCGTCGGTGTCGATGTCGACGCGTCGATGCTCGTCGCAGCACGGGCGAAAGCGCCTGCGATCACCTGGATCGAGTCCGATCTCGCCACCCTGCGGCTGGGTCATCGTGTCGATGTCGTCGCGCTTCCGGGCAACGTGATGATCTTTGTGACGCCGGGCCGTGAGGGTGTCGTCGTCGAGAACCTCGCCGCGCACCTCGTTGCCGGCGGCCGTCTCATCGCGGGGTTCCAGCTCCGGCGCGCGCGGCTTGATCTGCACACCTACGATCAGCTCTGCGAGGCCGCCGGGCTCACGCTCGAACACCGATGGGCGACCTGGGACTGCAACCCCTATGCCGGGGGCGACTACGCAGTGAGCGTGCACCGCGCCGCCCGTTAGCCATCCCACGACACGTACGCTCCTCACCATGAGCGAGCCCACAG
>JAYUDQ010000262.1:0-2150 GCA_043739745.1 Acidimicrobiia bacterium
TCGGCACTGCCTCACGTCCCGCCTCCGCTTGACCAGACCGAGCGCCGGTCACGTTCGCTACGCCTTGGTCCACCGCTGTCGGGCTCGAACCGGCTCCAAGCAAGCGAGATCGTTGAAGGCCCCGGACGGATCGAGCCACACCCGCGCCGTGAACATCGCTTCGGCATCGTCCCAACGTCGCTGGCGCCACGCGCACAGGGCGAGACCATGGAGGCAACGAAGGAACGGTCGATTGTCGATCCATCCCCAGGGGAGCACGCCGCCGAAGTCGGCCGGCAGAGACGCCTCGGCAACAGCGATGCCGGCCTGGTAAAGCTCAGCGGCTGGGCCGGGCCCACGCGTGTTGAAGGCGACCAGCCCGAGGTGGCCCCACGCATCGATGCACCTGTTGTCGATGGCGAGCGCCCCTTCGAGTATTCGGATGGCCTCGCGGTGAAGGCCGGCGTGATGCAGATCGGCCGCTTCGATGATCGGGTCGCTGTCCCAGTCGTCTTCGTCCGCCCCAGGAATGACCTGCTCCATCTCGAAGGCTGGTCGTGGCCCGGCCGCGATGACCGTTTGGCACAGCGGGTGGATCGGGTCTCCCGGTTCCCCCCAATACTCGTCGGCAGGGTTCCAGTCACCGTGCAGTGTCAACCCCAACGGCGCGTCGAGGTTAAGGGCGGGCGCGAACCTCGGGTACACCCAGGGGGTCTTCGTAGTCTCCGATGAAGTCAAGGGACTCGCGTTGGACCAGCGGCGGTATGCGTCGATGAGCTGGCGAGTTTCCAGCGAGAGCGGACCGGTCGGAGTGACGTCGATGAGCGAGACCGAGTAGGGCTTGCCGGCTCGTTGGCAGATCGCGACGATGCCTCGGCGTTCGTCGCCATCGAAGTCCACCGACGTGACATTGACCTCGACACCGACAACCAGTCCACGGAACGGGAACCGACCGTCGTCCTCAAACGCCTGACCGAACGCTGAGAGTTGCTCGTCCTCGTTGTAGGCATCGACGATCACCTCCTCGATGAGGTCGTCGATCTCGTCTCGCATGCGACCGACTCTACGACGCGGGCCTGTCGCTCGTCGGGGTGTCGTAATTAGTGCACCGCCCGGGCATTGAAATCTACCGTGGCCGACGACGGCGGTCGTTCTAGTTTGCCGACATGAGACAGGACGACGCCCAACTCGACCAGACGGTCGTTGAGGCTGCTGTCGAGGCGACGCTCATAGGTTGGGGAGACGAGCTGTACAGCGGCCAGAAGTTTTGGTGGATGGATTGGAACCGCTTGATCCTTGATGTCCTCACGGTGTTGCGCACCGGCGAACCAGTAGCCATCGACGACGACGACGATGTTCGACCGACTGGGCCGGTCGGGGCCGTGGTCGAGGCACCCGGGCCGGACTTCTCCTGAGGACCAGAATCGGCCACGGGAGCACGAAACAGCGGTAGCGCAGCGCGGGGAACTTGTTCCCTGCGCTACTCGTCGGAGAGCGCAGCGAGCGCTGATTCGACTTCTCGGCGGTGACGTTCATCGCACGTCGCCCACCGTCGTTCGTCGTCGTCGAGTTCGGTGAGGAACTGGAACCTCGTTCGAACGCGTGCCTCCCACCCGAGTAGATCGACCGGGCGAGTGAGCACGCCGATCGAGTCTGGCTGGAAGTCGCGTTCCTGGCGCTGGTGCAACACGTCGTTGGGATCGGCTGGCTTGTTGCCGCGTCGGTCGTCCACGACATCACCCCACACCTTGAGCACCCACAACCGCCGCACCAGCTTCTCGTCGATGGTGCGCTGGGCGAAGTGATGGAGGTCGTACAGATCGCGGCCGAGCCCACCCGACGGTAGCGGGCGAGCTTCTCGGCGCATGCCTCGGCCTCCGCGACTACCGGGAGCATTGGAAGGGTCAGCACGTACTGCTTGTGGATCGGCAGCGGGACGAACCCCACGACTCGGTTGGTAGGGCAAGCGGGCGGCGGGCGAACTCGACGCTGGCGGCGATGTCCGGGGTGCCGAGGTCCGGGTGGTTGACTCGAAGTCGCCAGTGCCAGCCGTCGCCCCTATCGGACTCGCGCCGGTATTCGAACCCGGCGACTCGGGCTCCGTCGATGATGCCGCAGACTTCCAGCACGGTGTCCTCGTTCGGTGCGGCGAAATCGAGGTCGGTGGAGAA
>JAYUDQ010000263.1:0-5757 GCA_043739745.1 Acidimicrobiia bacterium
CGCAGGATCGTGATGTTTCGGCACATGTCTCGACCGTAGCGCGGGTCGGTTTCGCGCCGGGCGGAGCGAAAGCGAGCAGGCATTCGCTACTTCGCCGGACGGCGCGAAACCGTTCTGTGCCTGGTCACCGTTCAGACCAGGCAGAGCCCGTCGACCCAGCTGTCGAGCCGCAGCACGGCGGCAACGGCGAGCCCGGCGAACGCGCCGCACAGGACGAGCACGGCCACCGGTCGGCGCCGTGCACTCGGTAGGACGAGGCCAACGGCCGCAAGCGCGACGGCGGGGAGCCAGAGGAAGCTGAGCTGACGGTGACGGATGAACTGGCCGCCGATGCCGTCGCGGCAGGCTGGGCTCGGCGCCGAGACCACGGGTGTGTGGGTCGACGCCCACAGCGCCAGTACGACCGCGATCGAGCAGAGGATCACCGCGCCGAACCCGAGCGCGCCCGCGTTCCGGTCGGAGCGGCGATCACGATCCCGTCGACCGAGCCCACCCACACGGCGGTCCCCGGAGCGGCGGTCGTCCGCAAATCCCCGCCTCTCGGGCGCGTCGGGTCGACCGCGTTGGTCCACGTCCATTGCTTCACCGTCGACTGTTTGCCGACGAGACTTGATTCGCGTCAGATCGCGTCGTGCTCTTGCGGTGCCCGGCTTCATCTCGGAGCGTCACACCGCCCCCGTAGTGTGCCCCTGTGGCCCGTCGTCTCCGCCAGCTCGCGCAACTCAGCGTCGCCAAGCTCGAACGCGTCGGCCCGAAGCGCCTCGAAGGTCTCAAGGAGATGGGCATCGAAACGGTGCTCGACCTCATCACCCACTACCCGCGCCGCTACCTCGACCGCACCGCGCAGGTGGCCATCCGTGAGCTGAAGGTCGGCGAGGAGGCGCTCGTACTGGGCACGGTGAAGCGAGCCGAGGCCAGGCGCACCCGCAACAACCGCAGCATGACCGAGATCGACGTGTTCGACGGCTCGGGATACCTCAAGGCCACGTTCTTCAACCAGCCGTGGCGGGCGAAGCAACTCCCGGCGGGCACGGAGATCGCCATGTTCGGGAGGGTCGATGTCTTCAACGGCACCCGCAAGATGACGAACCCCGTGGTCGATCTGGTCGGCAACCGCACCGGCAAGATCGTGCCGCTCTACCCGCAGTCCGAGAGGTCCGGCCTCACCACATGGGAATTGGGAGAGTGGATCGAGGAGGCGTTGGAGCGGGCAGGCGACTTCGCAGAGCCGCTGCCCGAACGTTGGGCCGACGAGCTCGACGTCGTTCCCCGCACGTGGGCAATGCGCCAGATCCACCTGCCCGAGTCGATGGGGGCAGCCCAGGCGGCCCGCAAACGGCTCGCGTTCGACGAGCTCCTGCGCCTTCAGCTCGTGCTCGTCATGCGCAAGCGGGCCGTCGAACGCGACGCGCAGGGCATCGTCCACACCTCCGCCGCTGAGCCGGGGCATGGGGCGCTCGTGAGCCAGTTCCACAACGCCCTCCCGTTCGCGCTCACCGGAGCGCAGCAGCGCGCGATCGCAGCCATCGCCCTCGACATGGCGTCGCCCCACCCGATGCACCGGCTCCTGCAGGGCGACGTGGGCTCCGGCAAGACGCTTGTTGCCGTCACCGCTGCGCTCGTCGCGATCCAGGGCGGGCACCAATCGGCCCTCATGGCACCCACCGAGGTGCTGGCCGAGCAGCACTACGTCGGCCTTCGCGAGCTCATCGCCAACGCCGGCCTCACCGTCCCCGAGCCCGACAGCCTCATGGGCGAGCGGCCGGTCACGGTGAAGCTGCTCACGAACAAGACCACCGCGGCCGAGCGCCGAGAGCTGTTCGCGGCGTTGGCCGCCGGCACGGTCGATCTGCTCGTCGGCACCCATGCGCTCATCAGCGAAGGTGTCACGTTCCACGATCTGGCCATGGTCGTGATCGACGAGCAGCACCGTTTCGGCGTCGAGCAGCGGGCGGCGCTGAAGGCGAAGGGCGGCGGCCGCGACCCCGACGTGCTCGTCATGACGGCCACGCCGATCCCGCGCACTGCGGCCATGACGGTCTACGGCGACCTCGACTCGACGATCCTCGACGAGCTCCCGCCCGGCCGCACGCCGATCGTCACGCACTGGGCCCGCTCGGAGATGGAGGAGATTGCGGCATACACGCACGTCCGCGAACAGGTGGTCGAAGGCCGCCAGGCCTACGTGGTCTGCCCGCTGGTCGAAGAGTCCGAGAAGATCCAGGCGAAGTCGGCTGTGGAGACGCACGAGGAGCTGAGCGGCGGGCATCTCCACGGCCTACGGCTAGGGCTCCTGCACGGGCAGATGCCAAGCGCGCAGAAGGAATCGGTGATGAACGACTTCAGGGCCCGGAAGCTCGACGTGCTCGTGGCCACGACCGTGATCGAGGTCGGTGTGGACGTGCCGAACGCGACCGTCATGGTCATCCAGGACGCAGACCGATTCGGCATCGCCCAGCTCCACCAGCTGCGTGGCCGTGTCGGCCGCGGCGCGCACGTGAGCTTCTGCTACTTGCTCGGCGAGCCGAACACGCCGGATGGCATCGAGCGGCTGACTGCGGTCGAGAAGTCGACCGACGGGTTCGAGCTGGCCGAGATCGACCTCGAGCTGCGGGGCGAGGGGACCATCCTCGGGACCCGGCAGAAGGGCCGCACCGATCTCAAACTTGCGTCCCTCCGGCGGGACAAGAACCTCGTACTGGAGGCGCGGCGGGTGGCCATCGCCATCGTGACCGACGACCCGGAACTTGCTGCCAACCCGGAGCTGCGGGACGAGATCGAGCTGTTCGTCGACCCGGAGGAGGCGGAGTTCCTGTTCAAGAGCTGAGTGAAGGCGTCTGCGTGTGCGCGCGGGGCATCACACGATCGTCAAGTCCGCGTCATGGGACGCCGATCTTGGCGGTGTTGAGTCTCATGGACCACGCTTGAGCTGGAGAACGATGTGCAATCACGAGCTGTCGAGGGCAGAGGCATGACGAGAGTGACCGGCGCGGCCCCGCGCCTTGCCCTGGTCGGCGCAGGTCGGAGCGGACAGGCCTACCTGGATGTCTTTGCCAACGGCCGGGTCGATGCAGAGCTTGTCGCCGTCGTCGACACCGATCCGACCCGCATCGCTGCTGCCGCTGCGTCCGGCGCTCCGACCTACTCGGACATCCACGCGCTCATCGAGCAGCAGGCCACGCTCGGCCTCGACGCCATCATCCTCGCCACCCCGCCGGTAACCCACGCGCCGATCGCGGCCGCGGCCCTCGACGCCGACCTCGCCGTGCTGTGCGAGAAGCCCATCGCACCCAACCGTCCGGGACTGCACATGATGTTCGACGCGGCCCAGCGCAACGAGCAGCTCCTCATGATGGCAAGCAAGTTCCGTTACGCCGAGGACGTCCTCGAAGCCAAGCGCATCATCGACTCCGGGGACCTCGGAGAGATCGTGCTGTTCCGCAACGCGTTCACGAAGCCGCAGGACATGCGGGGCCGCTGGAACGCCCGGCCCGAGCTGTCGGGCGGCGGTGTCATCATCGATGAGGGCACCCATTCGGTCGACATCGCCCGGTACCTCCTCGGCCCTATTCGCCACGTCATCGCGGTGGAGACCCGGCGGGTCCAAGGACTGCCCGTGGAGGACACCGCGCAGATCCTGTTCCGTACCGATGCCGGCGCTACCGGCACGATCGACCTGTCGTGGAGCTTGCATTCGGGATCGCCGTGGTTCGTGACGCTGGACGGCACGAAGGGCTCGCTGCGCCTCGGCTGGTACGGCGCCGAAATCGATCGCGGCAACGGCTGGGAGTCGTTCGGCCACGGCTACAACGAAGGTGAGGCGTTCGCCCGCAAGCTCACCGACTTCGCCGAAGCGCTGCGGTACGGGAAGACGCCGCTGATCGATGTGGACGACGCGCAGGCGTCGGTCGCGGTCATCGATGCGGCCTACCGATCGATGCAGACCGGCGCGTGGGTGCGGGTCGTGGAGGAACGGCGGGCGCAGCGCCGCTGGTAGCCCCTCATCTGTCTCAGAACGGCAGAATGGCGCCATGTCGGATCCGCAGCCCCGTTGGATGCGGTGGACATTGTTGGCAGCAGGCATCATCGGATTGGTCGTTGCGCTTCGAATAGCCCTCGGCTGACCACATCCATTGCCGGCAGACGCGTGCGGCTACCAGCCCCGCTCGCGCACCTCGTCCTCGTCGTCGTCGGGCCCGCCGGGGACGACGATGTCCCAGCGGTCACGACAGTCGGAGCAGCGGTACGTCGCAATCTGGCCGGGCAGGAGCGGCTGCTCCTCGGTCACGATCGTGAGCAGGTGGGCGCGGCCGCCACAGTCGACGCAGGTGATCTCGCGGGGCATCATCTCGACGCCTGAAAGCCCGTCCGACGACCCGTCCGAATCGTAGAAGTCGAACCCACCACTTGTAGCCCCCGGACCTGCGCTCACGGTGTCCACGCCATCGAGCCGGCCGGGACCGAGATGAAGATTCCCGACGCCTCGACGGCCACGATCCCGGCCGGCGTCAGGATGCGGCCGAGCACGCGGTGGCGGCGCTTCGGGGCAGGGTCCTCCCGCCACGCCTCGATCCGCAGTGCGCCGTCGCCGAGGTCGAGTGACAGCGGCTTGCGGTACTTCAGCTCGAGCGTGGCGGTGACGCAGTGGACGCCGTCGAGCATCCAGCCGAGCGACGCCATCGTCTCGTCGAGCACGGTGGCCGCAACACCCCCGTGGAGGAAGCCGGGCACTCCGCGGTGGTCGGGTCGGGGCCGGAATGCCGCGACGCACCGGTCGCCCTCGCGGGCGAACGTGAGCCCGAGGTTGATCGGGTTGTCATCCCCACAGCCGTAGCAGCCACCCTCCACGACCGATGACCCTACCCGGCGGGCAACATGATCCACGGTGCGCCGCGCGACGTCGACCATCGGAACCTTTGCCCGGCGACGCCGGGCAAACCTTCCTTTCGTCGACGGAGAACCCGGTCGGCGCGACTACGGTGCGCCGCCATGCGTGTCGTCGCCGGTGCCCTCAGAGGGCGGAAGCTGGTGGCGCCGGAGGGGCTGCAGGTCAGGCCCACCGCCGAGCGTGTCCGGCAGGCGACGTTCAACGCCCTCGACCATCGTGGCGTGGTTCGCGGTGCCCGGGTCGTCGATCTGTTCGCCGGCTCAGGCGCGCTCGGAATTGAGGCCCTCAGCCGGGGTGCGGCCCACGTCACCTTCGTCGAGACCGACAGGGCCGCGCTGGCCTGCATCCGTCAGAACCTCGACCATGTGGGGATGACCGCACAGGCGACGATCGTCCGTGCCGACGTGGCCCGCTGGGTGCGCGGTGGCAGCGCGGCGGGGACGGTCGACCTGTTGTTCGCCGATCCGCCCTACACGTTCGAGGGCTGGACCGACCTGCTCGCAGCGGTACTCCCGGGCCTGCAGCGCGACCGCGCCCACGCCGAGCAGGCCGAGCCGGATGAAACGGGCATCGCCGTGCTCGAGACCCCCGGACCTATCGAGCCGGGCGTTGGATGGGAGATCGTCCGCCAGCAGCGATACGGCGGTACCGTGGTCACGCTCACCACGCCTTCGCAGACCGTCTCTCCACAGCCACCTGACCCGACCGAATCCTCCCTTCCCTGACGTTCTCGTCCGGATCCGCCAGGCGCGTGTCACTTGCCTCGGCCCCGCCACCCCTAGGAGCCCACGTGCGTAAAGTCCTCGTTCCCGGTTCGTACGACCCGGTCCACAACGGGCACATGGAGATCATCGAGCGGGCGTCCAAGC
>JAYUDQ010000264.1:0-2144 GCA_043739745.1 Acidimicrobiia bacterium
AGGCAGGCACACGAGCCGCTCTGGTTGGGCTGCTGGCACTCGTCGGCGTCGCCGGCGCGGTCGCGACAGCGGATGCAACAACGCCCGGCGCGAACGGCAAGATCGCATTCCGCCGCTATTTCGACCCGGCCCACGAGTCGTGGGGCGCGGTCTTCACGATCAACCCAGACGGCACCGGGGCACGCCAGATCACGCATCCTGCGCCGGGAGCCGTCGACGACCAGCCCGCCTGGGCACCCGACGGCAGCCTGATCACGTTCTCGCGTCTTGGGCCCAACCCCGACCAGCCCGAGCATGTCTGGGTCGTGGCGCCGGACGGCAGCGGGCTCACGCCCGTCGGCCCGCTGTGTCCTCCGGGCGCCGATCCGTCGACCTGCTCCAACGAGACGCAGGCGAGCTTCTCGCCCGACTCGAAGCAGCTCGTTTTCGGAATAGGGAATGGGCGCGTCGTCAACGATCAGATCGAGCATGCAGCGATCGCGATCATGAACCGTGATGGCAGCAACCGCCATGTGGTCTTCGAAGCCGCCCCGTACAGCGCCGACCTTGGCGGCCCGGTGTTCTCGCCCGACGGGAAGCAACTGATCTTCGAGCGCATCAACTCGCGCACGGGGTCGCCTGCGGGGAAGAGGGCGATCTTCGTCGTCGGTGTCGACGGATCCAACCTGCGTCAGCTGACGCCATGGGCACAGAACGACGGCGACAACCCGGACTGGTCGCCGGACGGCAACTGGATCCTCTACCGCTCATACGTCGACCAACAACCGCAATCCCAGATCTTCGTCATCCACCCCGACGGCACCGGCCGCAGGCAGGTCACGCACTTCAAGAAGGGCACCCACGTCACGTCGTCGGCCTTCTCGCCGGACGGGAACTCGATCGTCCTCGGCAAGGGCCCCGAGGGCGGCAACATCGATGTCTACACGATGCGGCTCGACGGAACCCGCCAGCGACGCATCACCCGCTCGAAGCTGTGGGACTCCGCACCTGACTGGGGGCCACGGTGATCGCGCCTCAACTGATCGAACTTCGTTCTTCTACTCGAAGGAGCGTTCCGATGTCGTTCAGAATCCCGTTGATCGCGCTGCTCGTGATCTCCGCGGTGATCGCGATCTCTCCTACGCTGGCCGCGGGCGGCAACGCCAAACAGTTCAAGGTCACCTCGACGCTGGACGGCAAAACGGTGCTGCCCCAACGGATCCACTGGATCGCGAGGCCGCACATCGCGGCAGCGAAGGTCAAGGAGGTCGATTTCCTGATCGACGGCCGACTCGGCTGGGTTGAGCACAACGCGCCGTACGTCTACGGCAACGATGGCAACTGGCTCGTCACCTCGACTCTCGAGCCGGGCATACACACGTTCACGGTTCGGACAATCGCGTTCGGTTTCAAAAAGGCGCGCGACACCGTCAAGGCGATGGTGGTCGAGGCCACAGCTCCGCCGGCCGAACTCGCCGGGACATGGTCACGCACTGCCACGATCGACGACCTCAAGAAATGCACGACAGAGGCGGAGGGCGGCTGCCCGCCGACCGGGAAGTGGAGCTTGACAATCGGATCGAGGGGATGGGCGGTACGTGATCCCCAGAACGGCGGCGGCCTGTTCGACGCGATGTATCTGGGCGCTGGGCGCGTTCAGATGCGGCCGACGATCGAGTACGCCCCCTACCCGAACGCAAACAACGGCGGTTGGTGCTCAGACACCGACCCGCTGGCGACCTGGACGGCGAGCGCCGCGAGCGACGGCAGCACCCTGCAACTTGATCCGCTCGGTACCGACCCCTGCGGCGACCGCGCCGCGATCCTGCAGGGCACGTGGACACGCGTCGCCTAGGCCACACACCAACCTCGTCAAGTCATCGCCACGAGCAACCCAAAACGAAGGAGGAACGATGAAGCCCAGAAGTTCAAGCAAGAGGCGCGTAGCGTTGAAAGGTACGGTCGTTCTTCTGCTGGCGTTCGCCGCCTTGCTCGGGATTGCAGCGACAGCCTCAGCGCAGGGCCAGCCGAGGATCGAGCAGTTCCGGTTCACGGGAGTCGACGCCGACTTCAGCGCCGAGATCAGCGCCGACTGCGGGTTCGCGATCACAGTCAACGCAGACTCACACGAGACCCACATCTTCTTTAGCGACGGCAGCGAACAG
>JAYUDQ010000265.1:0-2142 GCA_043739745.1 Acidimicrobiia bacterium
CGGCGAGCTGTGGATTGAGCACCTTGAAGATGTTCAGTGCCCCGCTCGCCGCGCTCGGCCCATACAAAGGAGTCGTGTCGGTGGGGTCGTCGTTCGGGCGGAACCACGCAAACGGACCGCCGTCACTGATCCACGGAACCGCTCCACCGTGGAGGTGGACGCTGGTTCGGTTCGGCGCGCCCTCTGCTCCCATGATCGTTGGGTCGACCGGAAGTACGTGACGGCGCGGGAGCTTGTTCTTGAAGGTGATCTGCACGGGCACGTTCCGCTGGGCGACGATGATCCCACCGAGGTGCCGCTGGGCAACTTTCTTCGTTGCGGTGTCACCGAGGTTCTTGTGCGAATGGAACCCCCACAGTCGGGTCTTGGATGGCAGATCCGGGTGAAGCAGATCTTCGTATTCGGCGATGTCGATCGAATAGTGGTCAGCCATCAGCCGACCGTTGAGATACTTCACGGTCCCGTCCGGCACGGCAACCGGGATGCCGTTCGGATCCAGCGGATACACACCGCGCAAGGCCTGGCTGAACTTCGACAGTGGCGGACTCGACACGTAGACGTAGGGAGTCAGCGTCGGAACTGCCGCACTCTTCATACGAGTGATATCGGTCATACCGGACATCTGCCCGTTTCCGGGTGTGGTCACCGCGGCGTTGGCATCACTCCGAATGATGGACGGTAGTACCGCCCCCACCCCGACAATGCTTCCCATACCAAGCAGCCGACGCCTCGAGATCTTCATGACCGTCCCTCCCTAGGTGGCTCCTGATTTAGTGCTGGTATCCAGCGTTGGGGTCGGCGTTCAAAATATTGTGGTGTATGGCTTTGGGGTCGGCTCCGGTTGGTGCGCGTTTCGAGAATCCGAGGGATCTGCTCGGGGATCGGTTGAGGGGTGTGTATCGGTTGTTGGCCGAGCACGGCGATCGGGTGTTCCCGGACGACTATTTTGCTGATCTGTATCTCGAGTCACGTAAAGGACGTCCGACGATCCCGGCGCGGGTGTTGGCCACGGTGATGGTGTTGCAGGCGTTGGAAGGGCTGTCGGATCAAGAAGCGGTTGATCATCTCGAGTGTGATCTGCGTTGGCAGGCCGCTGCTGGTGTTGATGCCGGGTATGTCGCGTTTCATTCGACGGTGCTGGTCGGGCAACGCAACCGGTTACGCAACTCGGATCGTCCGAAACGGTTCTTGGAGGACACCAAGGTCGTCGCCCGTGAGGCGGGGGCGATGCGTGACAGGGTGCGGGTGTTGGACTCGACGCCGATTTATGACTCGGTCTCGACCCAAGACACCGTCACTCAGTTGCGTGCCGCGATCCGCAAACTGTTGGCCGGGTTGGCTGGCACCGAGCTCGCTACGACAGCACGGGCGGTGTTGAGGCGTGATGATGATTATGCCGGGCCGGGTAAACCGCCGTGTGATTGGGATGATCCCGCCGCTCGTGAAGCACTCGTGGATGCGTTGGTCCGTGACGCGCTCGGCGTGCTGGCAGTGATCGACGGCCAGTCGCTGCCGGTCAAAGCTGTCGAGGCGGCACACGTGCTGGCGATGGTCGCTGGTCAAGATGTTGTCGAGGGTGCTGATGGGGTGTTTCGGATCGCCCGCAAGGTTGCCAAGGACCGGATCATCTCGACGGTCGACACCGAGGCCCGGCACGGTCACAAGAGCCGCAACCGGCGTTTCGATGGTTACAAAGCACATCTGTCGGTCGATCCCGATTCGGAGTTGATCGACGACATCGTGGTTACCCCGGCGAACATCCATGATGCCGACGCGGTCACCGAGCTGCTCGCCGGCCATGCCGACGACGAGGTCAAGCCTGTGGTGATGGGCGACTCGGCGTATTCGTCGGCGGACACCATCGATGATCTCACCCGGGCAGGGTTCACCCCGCTGACCAAAGTGAGAGCGGCGAAAGGTCGTGGCGGACGGTTCGGCAAAGACGCCTTCACGATCGATCTTGACGCTGGCACGGTCGGGTGTCCGGCCGGGCACCAGGTGACGATCCGTCGCTCGGCTGATGGTGGTGGGCGAGCCGATTTCGCCCAACGTTGTGCGAGGTGTCCGTTGCGTGCCCAATGCACCACATCGGCGACTGGTCGTTCGATCAGCATCCACCCCAAAGAGGCGATTCTGCAACGA
>JAYUDQ010000266.1:0-2140 GCA_043739745.1 Acidimicrobiia bacterium
GCGAACGAGTCGGGCGGGTACGGCGTGTTCGTCGGCTCGAAGGCGGCGGAGGCCGACTTCGATCTGGTCCGCCGCCAGGTCGAGGCCGACCCGCGCAACTGGATCGCCCAGCCGATTGTGAACCTTTCGACCGCACCGACGCTGATCGACGGCCGGCTCGTGCCGCGTCACCTCGACCTGCGCCCGTTCATCCTGTCCGGCAGGACGTCCTACGTCACCGAGGGCGGGCTCACCCGGGTTGCGCTGCGGGAGGGTTCGCTGGTGGTGAACAGCTCGCAGGGGGGTGGCAGCAAGGACACGTGGATCGTGGACCCCACCGTGTTCACACCACCGCCGTCGCAGAGCCAGTCGTCGTCGCAGAGCCAGTCATGACCGAAGTGAACCCTGCCTCATCGAAGGAGTCCGCCATGCTGCTGTCACGAGTCGCTGAGTCCGTCTACTGGTCGGGCCGCTACCTGGAGCGGGCCGAGGGCACGGCTCGCATGATCAAGATCCACACCGAGCTCTTCCTCGACCTGCCGCGCTCGGCGGGGATCGGCTGGTCGCCGCTGCTGGCCATCACCGGCAGTACCGCGGACTTCGATGCGCACTACGGGCAGCCTCCGACGAACGGCGACGCCGGTGGGGCCCCGAGCGGCTCGGCCGCCGAGGAGGACGTCATCCGCTTCCTTGCCACCGACCCGAACAATCCGGCCTCGATCATCTCCTCGCTCTCGGCCGCCCGGGCCAACTTCCGGATAACGCGCGCCGTGTTCCCGGGCTCATCCTGGGAGATCCTCAACGCGCTGTTCCTCTGGAACGTCGAGGCCCGCACGCTGGCCGTCGACCGCCGCACCCGACTCGCCTGGATGGACCGTGTGATCCGCGACTGCCAGACGCTGCGCGGTCTGCTGTCGAGCACGATGAGCCATGACGCGGCCTACTCGTTCCTCGAAATCGGCCGGTCCATCGAGATTGCTGATCTCACGACCCGAGTGCTCGACGTGCAGGCCGGCGTCCTCATGGGCAGCCCGAAGGCGATGGGTGCGGCCCGCTACAGCGACATCACTTGGATGAGCGTGCTGAAGTCGCTCGCCGCGCACCAGATGTTCCGCCGCACCGTCCGCGGTGGGGTCTCCGGACCCGAGGCGCTGCGGTTCCTGCTGCGCGACCCGCAGTTCCCCCGCTCGGTCGAGCATTCGCTGACCCGCATCTCGCGTTCGCTGATGGAACTGCCGCGCTATGACGATGCGATGGCCGGGTGCGCCGAGGTGCAGAAGATGCTGGTCGACGCGGATGTCGCCGAGCTCGCCGTGTCCGGGCTTCACGAATACGTGGACGACGTGCAACTCGGCATCGCCGCATTGCACGAGGCCCTCGTGTCGACGTATTTCGTGCGCGCCGCCGTTCCCGAGGTCGAGCCGGCGCCGACCACGCTCCTGGCGAGCGCCTAGAAAGCCCAGTGTGAGCATCCACGTCGGCATCGAGCACCGCACGTCGTACCGCTTCGACCGCCCGGTCGGGCTGTCACCGCACGTCATCCGCCTCCGGCCCGCGCCGCACAGCCGCACGCCGATCCTCGCCTACTCGTTGCGGGTCACCCCGGCCGAGCACTTCGTCAACTGGCAGCAGGACCCGTTCGGCAACTACCTCGCCCGCTTCGTCTTCCCCGAGAAGGCCACCGAGTTCACCGTCACGGTCGACCTGATGGCCGACATGACGGTCATCAACCCTTTCGACTTCTTCATCGACGAAGAGTCGCGCTCGTTCCCGTTCGCCTACGACGTCGGCCTGAAGCGTGATCTCGCGCCGTACCTCGTGCCCGGTGAGGCCGGCCCGCTGCTGGACGACTGGATGGCCGCGCTCCCGAAGCTGCCCGCAGGTGGCATGGCGACCGTCGACTTCCTGGTCGACATCAACGCGGGTGTGCAGCGCGACGTCGACTACTCGATCCGCATGGAACCGGGCGTGCAGACGCCGGACGAGACGCTCGAGAAGCGGCTCGGCTCCTGCCGCGACAGTGCGTGGCTGCTGGTCCAGGTGCTGCGCCGGCTCGGCCTCGCGGCACGCTTCGTGTCGGGCTACCTCGTGCAGCTGGTGGCCGACCTGAAGCCCGTCGATGGTCCGAGCGGGCCGACTGCGGACTTCACCGACCTGCACG
>JAYUDQ010000267.1:0-2139 GCA_043739745.1 Acidimicrobiia bacterium
TCCGGTCAGGAATTTCCACCGCAACTACAGTCCGTGGTCGAGGTGTCCGATACAGCGACGGTGAGCGTCAGATGTCGCCGGCAGGTACCCGCCCCGCCGAGCAGTGCGTCCATACCGCGGTGCAAGGTCCGTCGGGGGGAACGCGGCGCCGAACTTCTCGAGTTCGCGCTCGTCCTGCCGCTGTTGGTGTTGCTGCTGTTCGGGACCATCGACACCGGGTTTGTGCTGAACGACCGCATCAAGCTTCGTCAGACGACACGCGAAGCCGCACGGCTGGCTGCTGTCGACGCCTACGGCACAGACGGCGCGTGCTTGCTGACCGGGCCGATCGCGGCCGGTACCAGCGCCAGCGCAGTCGAGACCAAGCGACTCATGTGCCGCGCCAAGGTGTACGGCGCCGATGCCGGTCTCGACGTTCGCGTCGCCGTTCGGACGGTGACGACGCCGAACAATCCTTCGGTGGGGTACGCCGAGGGCAATCGCATCGTGGTGTGCACCGAGATGATGGCGTCGTCGCGCAGCGGGATGTTGGGGCCGGTTTACAACGCACATGTTCTCAAGAGCAAGGTCGCTATGCGGATCTCCAACGTCAACGACGTAGTCGGCCCAATTGACGGGGACGAACTGCCGTTCGCGCCACTGCCTGCCGGAAGCACCGACGCCGACATCACGCAGCACTGGAACACGTTCTGCAATGACAACGGGAGTAACAGCCCATGAAGGCGGCGGCGGAGGCAAGTACGACGGGCAGGGATGCAGTGGGCCCCGGCAAGGGCGAACGCGAGCATGGCGTGGCCGCCGTATTGAGCGTCCTCTTGGCGACCGTGCTGATGGGGGCGGCCGCCATGGCTGTCGATCTCGGCAATGCAATGCAGACCAAGCGCCGCTCCCAGAACGCTGCCGATGCCGCTGCATTCGCCGGGATGCAAAGCTACCGCCAAGATCTCAATAACGACTCCATGACCGAGCAGGCCCGCGTCAGCAAGGCCATCGGCGAAGCCAAGCAGTACGCGGAGGTCAACGGCAACGTTTCCGCTGGCGATTGGGCCTCTTGCGTCGACGCGTCGCGCCCAGTCGGCTATGCGAGCGAACCTGCGGCCAACGCGGGCACGTGCATCTCCGTTTTCACTCAAGGGACCTTCCGAATTCGCGTCCACATACCCGCCAAGGTCTCAGCGGGTTTTGGGCGAGTCCTCGGCGTGTCGGAGATCAACGCCGACGCCTCCTCCGACATGGGTATCGTCCCCCCGACAACGGCCACAACGACCCCGGCGGCAGGTGGAGCCACCACGACAACAGCCGCCGCCGCGCTCGCCAACTGCGGCTTGTACCCGATCGCCCTCTCGCTCACCACGGTGAACTTCACGGCAACCGGCGGATCGCTCGACGTGTTCAACGGCTCCACGCCCGGAAACTTCGGATGGATGACTTGGAGCGGCAGCAACGCGACGGGCACGCTGGCGACCAGCCTTACTTCGCCCGGCGACGCCGGCACGTACACCAACCCGAACAACCCTGCGGACCACAAGCTCGACTTGGGCGACTGGGTCTGGGGCGACCCGGGCATCTCGAATGCGAGCAGCGTGCGCGACGCCCTGGACGCGCTCATTGCCAGCGGTACGACGCTCACCATCCCCGTCTGGGACAACGTCACCGGCAACGGGAACAACACGCAGTACCGGGTGGCGGGCTTCGCCCTGATCCGTCTCACGTCGTACCATCTTCCGGGCACGAACGAGATCCAGGCCATCTACCTTGGCCCGGGAACGTGCAACGGCGTCACGGGCACCGCCGCCGTCACGACCACGTCTGCCGCTCCGACCTCGTCGACGACGACGACCACGGAGCCCGCCTCATGCCACATCCCTCTCTTGGCCAACGGTAGCTTCGAGACGCCGATTACGAGCGGCCCGAACCCCACCGGTTGGTCCTACACCGGCAACGTCTACCGCTCGAGCGCGTTCGTCGCTGACGGATCCTGGAGTGGCCTCGGCCAGGCCACGTCGTGGCTCTACCAGACCGTCCCCGCTCAGGCCGGTGCCAACTACCGCATGACGCTCTTCGGGGGCACCCACGACCCTCAGCAACACGCCATCGTCAGCATGGAGTTCCTCAACCCGGCCGGGCAGATCATCGCCG
>JAYUDQ010000268.1:0-5723 GCA_043739745.1 Acidimicrobiia bacterium
CCCGCATACGGCCCTCGACGACACGGTTCGAGCGCATCGATGATCTCCATGGCCCGCACCTTGGGTGCGCCCGACACCGTGCCGGCGGGGAACGTGGCCCGCAGGACATCGATCGGGCCGAGGCCCTTGCGCAGTGTGCCGGTGACCTGCGACGTGAGGTGCATGACGTGGCTGTAGTGCTCGAGGGTCATCAGCTCCTCGACCTTGCACGTGCCGAAGTCGACGACACGACCGACATCGTTTCGCGCCAGGTCGACGAGCATGATGTGCTCGGCGACCTCCTTCGGGTGCTCGCGCAACTCACCCCCGAGTCGACGATCTTCCTCTTCGCTGGTGCCCCGGCGGCGGGTTCCGGCGACCGGGCGAGAAATCACGCGTCCATCGAGAAGCTGCACCATCGGCTCTGGTGACGAGCCCACCACTGTCACCTCGGCATTGCGCACGAAGTACATGTACGGGCTCGGGTTCACGAGCCGCAGCACGCGATAGACGTCGAAGGGGTCGGCGTCGAGGTCGAGGTCGAAGCGCTGGGCCAGCACCACCTGGAAGATGTCACCGGCGAGGATGTGGTCCTTTGCCACCTCGACAGCACGCTGGTAGTTGCCCGGCGCGAGCGAGCAGGTCGTCGATGGACGGGGATCGCTCGGATCCGGTGGCTCGGCCAAGGTGTAGGGAAGCGCCTTGCCGAGGTCGGCGGCCATCTCGTCGATACGGTCACGGGCGCCTTCGTAGGCCATCGTGTCGGCCTCGATGTCCCCACTCACGAGCACGTTGTCGACCAGGTAGACACGGTGACGCCAGTGGTCGAACGCAGCAACCGAGCCGACGATGTTCATCACCGAATCGGGTAGACCCGTCTGGTCGTCGCCGATGTCGGGCAGGCGCTCGATCTCCCGCACGATGTCGAAGCCGAGGTAACCGACGACGCCGCCGATGAGTGGCGGCAGCCGGGGATGCTGGGGCGAATGGTACGCGTGCAGAATATCTTCCAGGGCGGCAAGCGCGCCGTCACGCAGGCGCACGCCGGGAGGGATCGAACCCTCCACGGTGATCGTCAGGGAGCCATCACCGGCCCGCTTGCCGACAAGCACCGCCGACGGGTTGCGGCCCACGAACGAGAACCGTCCCCATTGGCCGCCGTGCTCGACCGATTCGAGGAGGAATCCGACGCCATCGCCGACGAGCTTCGCGAACGCGGCGACCGGCGTTTCCAGGTCGGCCATCATCTCCCGCCACACCGGCACGACGGTATGCGCGCGTGTCATCTCGAGGAACTCGTCGAGCGACGGCTCGATCCGCCCCGGCGTTGCGCTCACGGCTGCCCTCCGAACGTCGGCGCCCTGGCCTCGGACTCGCCGAACGCACGGAAGAAGCAGCTGCGCTCGCCCGTGTGGCAGGCACCGTTGCCCTCCTGGTCGACGAGGAACAGCAGTGTGTCGCCGTCGCAGTCGTAGAAGGCGTCACGCACGAACTGCCGGTCACCGGACGTGTCGCCCTTGCGCCAGACCTCGCTCCGAGACCTGGACCAGAACACCGTGCGGCCCTCGGCGAGCGTCATGCGGAGTGTCTCGGCGTTCATCCAGGCCATCATCAGGACCTCGCCGGTAGTGGCCTCCTGCACGATCGCGGCGACGAGGCCGTGCTCGTTGAAGCGGACCGCAGCGAGCTGATCGGAGCGGGACGCTATGGGCGTAGCAGTGAACGACACGGTCCCGATCGTAGGCTGCAGGGCTGGCATCCCCGGCGACTTCGGGTCCTGCCCCTCGGATCGGCGATCACTGCGCGATCCCTGCCGGGGCTAGAGGTACAACCCAGTGGCGCCGTCGAGACGGTCGGCCGCCACGCCGTGGATGTCACGCTCGCGCAGAAGCAGGTAATCCTCGCCGCTCACCTCGACTTCGTAGCGATCCTCCGGATTGAAAAGCACCCGGTCGCCGGGCTGTATGAGCCGCACACTCGGGCCGACGGCCACCACCTCAGCCCATGTCAGCCGCCGGGAAACCTGCGCAGTAGCGGGGATCAGCAGACCGCTCTTCGACTTCCGCTCACCGTCGGCGTTGGGGATCTGTACGAGCACCCGATCGGCCAGCATCGTTATAGCGAGCTTCTTGTCGGGGGTCGTCACGGCCGTCGAGGCTAGACGGGCACGGCGCGTGGCGTGTCGGGTGTCGTTTGGCGCTTTCGCGCCGACACTGCCAAAGTCGAACCGCTCGTCCCGTTACCGTGATGCTGCCGATGTCGCGAGGTTCGAGAGCCATCGTTCGGCCTCGGCGTGGCTCTTGAGCCGGACGAAGTCGATGTGGCCGAGTGAGGGCGACACCATCGCCGAACGGAACCGGCTCCGGTACTTCGCATGTTGGGTCCAGGCCCAGCGGATGATCGACTTGTGCGGATCCCACGACCAGAGGTTTCGCAGCGGCTCACGATTGCCGTTCCACAACTGCTCGCGACGGACGACCCGTCGCAGAGTCCGACACGTGACCTGGACCATGACCGTGCGACGAGGCAGATCGAGCCACACAACGGTGTCGGCCCGTTGCCACACCGGGCCATCGACGACCACCGTTCGGTAGTTGCCGTCGATCACCCAGCTCTGCGTTGCCGCGATCTCCGCGAGGCGAACAAGGAACTCTTCGGGATCGATCGGTTCCCAGCCGGCCAGATGATGGATCGCGTCGAGCTCGAAATACGGGACACCCAGCGTTTCAGCAATGCGCTGAGCAAGACGAGACTTGCCCGAGCCGGCGTTGCCCACAACCGACACGCGCCTCACAAGGTCCAGTATCGCGGACGACGCCCAACTGCCCGTATCACCGGCTCGGACGAGTCCCGTTCCCGGGGGCGATGACGGTGCTTGTTCATGGGACGTCGAGGTAGCGGCGCAGCGCTTCGCGGATCACGTCGCTTGTGGTCGTGTGATCGTTGGTGGCTCGTGCTTCGACAGCGGCGCGAAGGTTGGCATCGAGTCGCACAGGAGCCACATCGGCAGGCCCACCAACGAGCGGTAGGCGTCCGCGTCGGCGTGGTTTGAGCAGGGCGACATCGATCTCACCGGCGACCTCGTCGGCCAAGGCATCGATGTCGGCGTCGCCGAGCACGCGTCCGGTCTTGGTGACGTAGGGCTTGGTTGGGGGTGTGGTCATGTCAGAGGTCTCCTTCCGGGAGCAGGCCGTGAAACGTTGGCCGGAGGGCCATGGCGTGGATGACAAGTTGGCGGTCGTTTGCGAGGGTGAGGATGATCGCTTCGAGAAGTTGTCCGTCGCTGCGTGGACCGACCTCGTGACGGGCAATGCCGTGTCGACCCGCTGATCGATGAAACTCCACCCGATCGATTGGCGGTCGTCAAGTCCCTAACGGGGATGAACCACCCGTGACGGTTGATTCTCGCGTAGTGGACGTTCGCCTTCGTCGCGTTGCTGCGCAGCGGTATCGGGTTCAGCCCGACGATGCTTCGGGACGGTGGTTCCCCGACCGAGGGGGAGGTCAGGGGCGCGTTTCCGACGCGGAGCGCACGATCCTACAAACGCTTGTCGTGTGCCGAGCGCTGTCCGCCCATCGACAGGTAGGAACAGGGTGCTACCGTCCGTCGATGTCCGTTCGCAAGATCCCGTAGCGCTCGACGAGGAAACCGCGAACCCGCTGCCGAGGCCGCCGCTCGTCACGGCGTGAGTCTGTCGTCCTGGCTGAACAACGCGGCCGAGCGGGCGCTTCGGATCGAGGAGGGACTCCGTGCGGTGCAGGCTTGGGAGGCCGAGCACGGAGCTCTGACCGCCGACGAACTCGCTGCTGCCGACCGGTTCCTGGCGAAGAAGCAGCGCAAGCGTCCATCATGACCGGGCACACCTATGAAGCCGGAGTGCTGATCGCGGCCGAGCAGAACGAGCGATTCGTGTGGGCGCTGCATCGGCGTCCCCTCGAACAGGGGAACAGCCCTTCAGTGCCGGCGACGGTGCTCGCGCAGGCTTGGCGGGGCGGACCTCAGGCGAAGCTGTCGCGATTCCTGGCCGGTTGCGAGGTACGCCCGTTGACCGCAGCACAGGCACGGGAGTGTGGGCGTTTGCGCGCTGGGGCTTCGTCGTCGGACATCGTCGACGCGAACGTGGTCATCGTTGCCAGAGAGCGTGCTGAAGTGGTCCTCACGAGCGATCAGGGTGATCTGACGCCCCCTGGGCCGGCCGTTCGTGGAGATCTTAGGGTGGCAGGATCGTCGATCGACGGCGCAGGGATGCGTTCGGTGAAGTTGCGGACTCGGCGTTCCTCCTCGTGCACTCAGTCGCCCGCAGAGCGACTGAGTGCACGAGCATCATCAGCCTCCCGGCGACGTGCGGCAACCTTCAACCATCACAAACGTTTCGTGCTTGAAGCGTTCTAGCGCTAGACAGGGCGGACGGCGACGCCAGCAGCAGCGAGGTGCGCCTTCGCCTGCCCGACGGTCAGCTCACCGAAGTGGAAGATGCTCGCTGCGAGCACGGCGTCGGCGCCTCCTTTGAGGGCCCCGTCGACGAGGTGATCGAGTGAACCCACGCCACCGCTGGCCACGACCGGGACGGTGACTGCATCGACAACTGCTCGCGTGAGGGTCAGCTCGAAACCGTCGCGGGTGCCGTCGCGGTCCATCGACGTGAGCAGGATCTCGCCGGCGCCCCGCTCGGCCGCCTCTCTCGCCCATTCGACGGCGTCGATCCCGGTCGGTGTGCGTCCACCGCGGGTGAACAGTTCGTAGCCGTCGCGCCCATCGGACCAGCGCCGGGCATCGACGGCGATGACGACCGCCTGTGCGCCGAACTCGAGAGCCAATTCGTTCACCAGCTCGGGCCGGTAGACCGCCGCCGACATCACGCTGACCTTGTCCGCCCCGGCACGGAACAGCGAGCGCGCATCCTCGACCGAGCGCACACCGCCCCCGACGGTCAACGGGATGAACACCGTCTCGGCCGTGCGTCGAACGACATCGAGCATGGTCGAGCGCTCCTCCACCGAAGCGGTGATGTCGAGGAACACGACCTCGTCGGCGCCCTCCTCGTCGTACCGCGAGGCGAGCTCGACCGGGTCGCCGGCGTCACGGAGGCCGACGAAGTTCACGCCCTTCACCACTCGACCGTTGTCGACATCGAGACAGGGGATGACCCGCACGGTGCGCATCCAGCGATCGTACGAGGGCCGGCGGTGACGACGCGACCGGTAGCGTGCACGCCCGATGGCCCTCCGACGTCTGGTGCTGCTGGCTACCCTGGTGGTGACCGCATGGCCGTCACCCCTCGCCGCGGTCTCGAAGTCGACATCCACGTCGTCGGCGAGGACCGGGGTGACAGCGACGACGACCACACGGTCGATCACCCTCGACCCGAAGGTCATCGTCAGCCTCGTGCGGGTGGCCGCCTCTGCGCCCGCCGTCCGGGTCCGTGCCGCCGTCGGCACACCGTCGTGCCCGGCGGCCATCAAGGCGGCGGTCGGGCTGACCTTCCAGTGCCTCGTGCCCTTCGACAAGACGCCCGTCGCGTTCCTCGTCACCATCGGCGAAGCCGGGGCGCTCGATGTCCGCCCGACGTTCCCCGTCGTCAGCCTGGCCGCGGCCCGAATCGCCGCCGGGGTCGGGGCCACGTGCGGTGCCGCGAAGGCGACGTTCGCCGTGCTGCCGATCGGCGCCACGCTGGCCTGCACCATCGGCGCGGCATCGGTCACGCTCCGGGTGACGGACAAGTACGGCGCACTGAGCCGCATCC
>JAYUDQ010000269.1:0-13761 GCA_043739745.1 Acidimicrobiia bacterium
AGAGCTCCGTTGCTCACCACGGCGAGCCGGCTCCCGTCGCGCGACACGGCGAAGTCACTGCCGTCGTAGGTGCGAATCGGCAAACCGTCTTTCGCAAGCACGTACACGGTACTTCCGTCGCTGACCACGATCCGGCCTCCCGTTGCTTCGGCGATGTGGGCACCGCCGCGGCCGCCGGTCTCGATGGCCAGGGACGCACCAGTGGCGAGATCAATACGTGTACTTACGACATGTTCGACATCATCGGCGAAGGCCTTCCCCGTGAGTAGGAGCGCCGAACCGTCGATACTGAGCGACGAAACGCCCGTCAGCTCGGCCGCTTGCGCCGTGTCCGCGATGACGACCAGGCGCCGATCGCGGAGCGTGCCGTCAGCCGACTGGCGCGCGACGGAGAGGTCACCGAGGTAGCCCTCGCATCCCGAGAGCATCACGACGTCATTGGTTCCTGGCTGCGTCCCGACGAATGAGCCGTTCATCTCGGTATGGCCAGGAAAGGCAACGGTCGAGGCACCCCCGTTGACCGGCTGAAGGAAGAAGACCGGCTCCTTCGCACCTTCACAGCCCTCCTTCGAAAGGGTGTCGTCGACGCGGCCGACGATCAGTGCAGTTCCGTCAGGCGACCAGCCCTCGACTAGCCCGGCACCGACCCGCTTCGGTGCTCCCAGGACCATTGGAGCGTCCTGGGCCGGAGCCTCCGTGCCGGCGGCGATCGCTGCGGGATCAGCGGGCGCGGCCTCTGAACGCGACTCTGTGGACGGGACCTCATCCGCCGTGGTCACCGCGGTGGCCGATGCTTTGGTGTCGGGCGCCGATACGTCGCTGCCGCAGGCCGACATCCCGACGAGCGCGACGAACGTGAGCACAAACCCATGGCGGAACATGCCGCAACGCTATGCGCGGGAGCCGATGCGATTCCTACGGCTTGAGCGCAACGACCAACTTCGCCCCGAGCTTGGACGCGATTTGGTCGGCTCCTTGGGGTCATCGGTGTAGGTCATGATCGCTGGGCCAAATCGCGCAATGCGGCGCACGGTCGTGACCGCTGGTTGAGCAACCCCGTCAATCGTGGTGGTCTGATCGAACGCAATGGCGACCTAGTCGTCCCCGAGCGACGGCAACGGCAGAGCGAATCGGGAGTTAGTGCTCATCACCGTCACGACCTTCCTGCAAGCGTCGGGTCGGCCAGCGCCGCGTCCTTGCTCACCACGTCGCAAAGCCGGAGTTGCAGGCAAGGAAGGCGGCGAATGTGCGCACCGATTCGAGTACCGATCGAGCGGTCGCATCGTCGGCCGTCAAGAAGTTGCTGAAGGTCGCCGACCTGCTGCCATTTCGATAGGTCCACCCACGCACGGCTCTCGCCTTAGCCGCGAAGAACGGCAGGTTGTCGCAAGACCATTGCATGCAGCTACTCTGCCCATCGCACTTCGGTAGCGCGCATTGATGTCATTCGCCAGCACGGGTGTCTTGATTCGCGTTCGCCCGTCGGGTTGTCCGTTGGTGGAGTTGCAGACCGTTGGACGTGGCGAGGAGCCAGGAATCGAGGACGACGGTATAGCCGATCGAGTGGACCACGGCGCTGATGGTTCGACGGTTGAGAAGCGTGCCGGTGGTTGCGTCGAGCTCGAGGAGGTGTCCGTCGACGGCGGCTGCGACGAGTCGGCCATCGGCAGAAAAGGCTGGCTCGGTGTGGAAGCCCATGCCGTATCCGGCGACGCGTGGCGACACCGTCTCACCCGTGAGGCGCCGATCGACAGGCGTGAGCCACTGGACCCGTCCCTCAGGGGTGCTGCACACGACGTTCCCGCGCCATCCGGGCGGCGCATTGGCGGAAGTCGCTCCTGGTCGTGTGCCAGAAGATCAGGGATGTGTCGTCGGGGGCGAAACGGACACCACACACCACTTCACAATCGGGCGTCGCGTGTCGGTCCGATTCGCTCACCCGGATGTCAATCTCCGAGCGGAGTGTGCCGTCCGGATCGATCAGGGCGACGCCGACTCGTGAACCGCCCTGATACGACGCCGCGATCGCGAGTCGGGTGCCGTCGTGTGACCAGTCCATGGACTCCGTGTATTCGCCGCCCTCGATGACCGACACGACCCGGCCGTCGTCGATGGCGATGATGTGGATCTCCTCGGGCGCGACGCTGACGGCGAACAGGAGTCCCGATGGCGCCACGGCGACGGCGCCGTTCACGCCGCGGCAGGGAACGAACGCAGAAGCGTCTGAGGATCGTCCCATGACCTGACTTCGACGGGACCGCCGAGCAGCGCGCACACGAACGACGCTCCGTCAGGCTGGAAGGCGGCATCGACGACCCGTGATCCGTCCGTTCGTGCCGCTCGTCGTGGCGCCGCTTCCTGACCGAGATCCCACGTCGCGATCGCGCCCGGGTGCTAGGTGGTGAGTGCCTGGCGGCCGTCCGGGTGGACACGGACCGGGTTGTGGTCGCCGTCCCACATCGCTGTCTCCGTGATCGGGGTAGTCCACGTCCGACCGTTCGCCTTGGCCCAGTCGATGAGCCACTGCCGCACCTTGGGGTGTCGAGCTGCGCTGTGCAACGCGTTCATCCCTTCACGATCGCGCACTGTCGGGTCAGCGCCACCGCTGGCGAGAAGTTGCACCATGTCGAGTCGGCCGTACCACGCGTTCATGTTGATCGGGTTGCTAACACCCGAGTTCATGACCGAACCGGTGGGCGTGCCCGCCTCGATGAGCAGTGCCGCCCTGAGCGGCGCGGTGTAGCGGCGTGATCCCCGCCGAGTCGCGGTCGTTCACATCAAGACCGGCAGCCACGAGGACATCCACCATCGCAGCGCTGCGGGCCCGCGCCATCCACGTGGCATCGGTGTTCCCACTACGGACCAACGCAAGGGCCGGATCGTGGACAAGCGCCTCGCGCACAGCAGCGAGGTCATTGCCGAACACCAGCATCTCAAACTCCGAAAGCAAACTATGTATCCCTTCGAGCCATGAACCAGGCGTCGACCAATCACACCACAGCGAAATCTGCGAAGCGACCGGCCTCAGCGAAGGACCACCTGCCCCAGCCACGACAACGTCGACACCGAGCGGTACGGGACACCCGGTAAGGGCCGGAGTGGGTGCGACGCTTGCGTTCGCATTTTCGCCTTCTCGTGCGCTCAGTCGCCCGCAGAGCGACCGAGTGCACGAAGTGCCCGGGCGACGTGTTCTTGCTCGGCGGTGACGGTCGGACGGGACGCGATCGCTGTGTCGATGGCACTGTGCGGAACGACGGCGACGCGGAGCCCGATTCCGCGCTGGGGCGAGTCGAGCACGCATTGCTCGCACGCCAACAACTCTTGTGTCGTCCATCTCTCCCCGGCGAGAGATGACGAGCGACGGTTCGTTGGCGATCATCTGCGCGCTGAAGAACTGGACCTCGGAGAGGGTCGCCCCCTGCGGATGCGCTTCGCAGCAGGCGCGGAGCAGGTCTCGCCGGTCGAACGTCGACGCGTGCCCGGTGAGCCCGTCCGGTTCAAGCATGCGAGCTGCCGCGGAGGTGCGTTGCGGGTCGCTAAGCCCCTCGGCCCGCACCCGACCAAGCACGGCATCGAGCCGTTCGATATCAAGGCCGTTGGCCACAGCACGGGTCCTCCATTCGGCCTGGATGACGTCGAGGTCGGGCTGTTGCTCTTCCGCTCGTCGAGTTTGGAGGGTGGCGATCTGCGCTGCCTTGGCTGAGGATGCGCCGACGACTGCCGGCGCAGCTCATGGTCGACGTCGTCATGGGCGACATCGAAGGCTTCGAGAAATGGGCCAACGAACTGCTGCTGTGGGCATCGAACCAGCGCGTGATCATCGAGATGGGAACCGGCAAGCAGTGACGTAGACGTCCTCGCCGGCCGCTCTCCAGTCCTGATGCAGTCCCACTCCCTCCATTCGACCCGGCCGATTGGTTCTCTGTGTCTCGGTCAGATGACTTGGGCAACTATTCGACTCGATCCGCCGACGCCGATGACACGCAGAAATGCGGTCCGCAAATTGGACTCGTCAACGCGAAATTGTGGGTTGTAGGAACGGCCGCATGATGCCGGGAAACAATGGACCGCTTTCTGGTGGCCGGTGACCCCAGTGACTCGTTGCGTTGTAGTGGCCGAGTTCCCACACGTCATCATCGATGACGATGCCTCCGGTGCCGTATTCGATCTCGAAGCCAGACGGTGTGCGCACGTAGAACGATGTCATCAGATCGTTGGTGTGGCGGCCGAGACTCATAGCGAGCGGGATCTTCCGTTCATTCACGATGTCGAGCGCGTTGCCGACATCGTCGAGCGTGGTGACCTCCAACATGAGATGGTGGATGCCGATCATCCCGGGGGCCGACACGAGCGCGAGCGTGTGGTGGCGGGCATGGTGGCCGGCGCAGTGGAGGAAACGCAGCGTTGTGCCGGCCTCGATCGTGTCGGACACCTTGAAGCCGAGAACGTTCGTGTAGAACGCTTCGACCGCAGCGAGGTCGGGGACGATGAGTACGGCATGGCCGAGTCCCTGGTCGCCCGTCACGAAACCTGACATCGGCCGTCCCGGAACGAACGGCGCACCCACCGTACGTTCGCGTATGAGTTCGTGATGGAACCCGAACGGGTCGGTGAAACGAGTGATGTCTCCTCGATCGACGGACACGCCAGCGCGTTCGATCGACGCGACCGTGGCCTCCAGATCGTCGACTTCCCACCCGAGGTACGCCAGGTCGTCGGCTTCTCCGGGGTGCACGATGATGCGCGGGGGTGCCTCATCGATCCGAAGTCGCACGGCGCCGTCGTCCTCATCAGGGGCGAGTTGCGCTCCGAGCACTTCAGGTCCGAACGCTCGCCAGTCGTCAGCTTTCGGTGAGGTGAATCCGATGTAGCTCAGTGCGGTGATCATCTTGCGCCTTCTTTGCGTAGGTCGAGTGCGACATCCACGATGAGGTCTTCCTGGCCGCCGACCATTCGGCGGCGTCCGACTTCGAGGAGGATTTCCACGGTGGGGATTTGGTAGCGCTCGCTGGCCCGTTCCGCATGGCGGAGAAAGCTCGAGTACACGCCGGCGTAGCCCAGCGCCAGAGTTTCGCGATCGACCCGCACAGGACGATCCTGCATCGGGCGGACCAGATCGTCGGCGGCGTTCATGAGGGCGATGAGGTCGCAGCGGTGTTCCCACCCGAGCCTGCTCGCCGCCGCGATGAACACCTCCAGCGGAGCGTTTCCGGCCCCGGCTCCCATCCCGGCGAGCGATGCGTCCACCCGGTGGCAGCCGTGCTCGACGGCAACGATGGAGTTGGCGACTCCGAGCGACAAGTTGTGATGGGCGTGCATGCCGAGTTCGGTGTCGGGGTCGAGAACCTGGCGGAACGCGTCGAAGCGGTCCGCAACTTCGTTCATCGTGAGTGCCCCGCCGGAGTCGACAACGTAGATACACGTTGCACCGTAACCCTCCATCAGCTTGGCCTGTTCGGCGAGCCCGGTCGGCGTGTTCATGTGCGACATCATCAAGAAGCCGACCGTGTCAAGGCCGAGTTCACGGGCGGCCGCGATGTGTTGGGCAGAGATGTCGGCTTCGGTGCAATGGGTGGCGATGCGAACGACTCGAGCGCCGGCACGATGAGCGGCTTTGAGATCGTGCAACGTTCCGATGCCGGGGAGCAGCAGGGTCGCGATCTTGGCTTGGTTCACGGTCGCCGCGGCAGCTTCGATCCACTCGAGATCGGTGTGCGCGCCGAAGCCATACACGCACGATGAGCCACCGAGGCCGTCGCCGTGGGCGATCTCGATGGAGTCAACGCCGGCTTCGTCGAGGGCACGTGAAATCGTCACGACATCGTCGACCGTGTACTGGTGGCGGATCGCATGCATGCCATCGCGGAGCGTGACGTCACTGATGTACAGCGTCATGACGCCAACCGTTCAGCCGTGGCCAACGCCGCCGACGTCATGATGTCGAGGTTTCCGGCGTACTCGGCCAGATAGTGAGCGGCACCCTTCACCTGGAGGAACACGGTGACCCGGGTGCCCCAGAACTTGCCGGTCTCCGGGATGTGCAGGGCATCGTCGGGTCCGAAGGTCTCGAACTGCACGCGTTGCTTGAGCGTGTAACCGGGAACATAGGTGCGCACCCGTTCGACCATCTCGAGAACGGACTGCTCGATGGCATCGTGGTCGCAGTCACCGTCGACGAGGCAGTAGACGGTGTTGCGCATCAGCAACGGTGGTTCAGCGGGGTTGAGGACGATCACCGCCTTGCCCCGCGATGCACCTCCTACTACTTCGAGCGCCTTCGATGTGGTCTCGGTGAACTCGTCGATGTTGGCGCGGGTACCGGGCCCGGCCGACTTCGATGCAATCGACGACACGATCTCCGCATACGACACCATGGCGACGTTGCTCACCGCAGCGACGATCGGCACGGTCGCCTGCCCACCACAGGTCACCATGTTGAGGTTCCGGGCATCGAGATGGTCGTCGATGTTCACAACCGGCACGCAGTACGGGCCGATCGCCGCCGGAGTGAGATCGAGTATCCGTACGCCGGTTGGTTCCAGTGCAGCCCAATTCGAACGGTGCGCCGACGCAGAAGTGGCATCGAACACCAGGCCGATGTCACCGAATCCGTCCATCGCCACGAGGCCGTCGACGCCATCGGCAGTAGTGGCGACACCAAGACGTTCCGCACGGTGCAATCCGTCGGAATCGGGATCGATCCCAACCATCGCGGCCATCTCCAACAGGTGGGAGTTTCGGAGAACCTTGATCATGAGATCGGTTCCGATATTGCCGCTGCCGATGATCGCAACCTTCACGAAACGACACCTTCCCGTGATGTCCCGACGGTGCCCAGCCCTTCGATGGTGGCTTCGACCTGCGCCCCGGGAGCGAGGTCGACCATCGGGCCAAGCGCACCGGTCATGACGATGTCGCCGGGCTGAAGCGGTGTCCCTTCCGTAACCATCCGACGTGCGAGCCAGAGCGCGGCGTTGTAGGGATGGCCGAGGCACGCGGCCCCGATTCCGGTTGACACCACGGTTCCGTCGATGGTCATCGACATTGCCGCTTCAGCGAGGCTGATGGACTCGGGCGCGACTGGGGTGGTGCCGAGCACGAACATGCCGCTCGATGCGTTGTCGGCAATCGTGTCGAGCAGCGAGATCTTCCACTCGGCGATGCGTGACCCAACCACTTCGATCGCGGGGAGTAGGTAGTCGATCGCCGCAACGACGTCGTCGAGTGTCAGAGCAGGGTGGTCGAGTGGTCCTTTGAGCACGAGTGCGACTTCGGCCTCGACTCGAGGCTGCAACACGAACCGGTACGGAACCACATCACCGTCGCGCAGACACATGTCATCGAACAGCGCACCGAAATCCGGCTGGTCCACCCCGAGTTGGCGCTGTACCGACTCCGAGGTGAGCCCAATCTTCCGCCCGACGATCCTTCGCCCCGACCTCATCCAGATCTCGGTGTTGTGCTGTTGCACAGCATACGCAGCGTCGACGCCGCCGCCGCCCAACCGCTCTCGGAGGGGCGCGATCGGTTCGAACGCGGCGTAGGCAGCGCGAAGTTCCGCCGCAATCACCTCGAGCTCGTTGGCGTTCGCAGCGCTCATTGCGGAGGCCGTTGCGCTTCACGGCGACCGCGTACACCGATGCCGCCGTCGCAGTTATGCACGGAGCCGGTGACGGTCAACGAGTTCTCCCGAGATGCGAGGAGCACGTAGTGCCCGGTGTAGTCGGCCGGGGCGATCGCCCGTTCCAGCGGCGAGAACCGCTCCATGATCTGGTCGACGGGCATCGTCTGCCACGACGTGTCGGCCAACCCCAGGGCTTTGGGCCCTCGGAGATCGGTTGGCATTCCACCCGGGGCCACCCCATTGACGCGCACGTCGGGACACAGTTCGTAGGCGAGTTGCTTCACGAGTCCCATGACCGCATGCTTCGACGAGACATACAGTGGGCCTCCACCGCCCGGCCAGAAGCCGGCGTTCGACACGCTGAAGATCATCGACCCCTTGGTCTTCTGCAGTTCCTCGACCGACGCTTTGGCGCCGAGGAGGTAACCCTTCACGTTCAGCGAAAACAGTTCGTCGAACGCCTCGGAAATCGCGTCGGCGGGGAGTGCCAGCAAGGAGGTCGAGTAGTCCCAGAGTCCGGCGTTGCCGATGAACACGTCGAGCTTGCCGTTCGCGGCGACGGCTTCCGCGACGGCTCGTCTGTTGTCTTCGAACGATGTCGCATCACCAACCGTGACCGTCACCGAACCGCCGAAGTCATCTCGCAGACCCGCACCCTTTTCGGCGCTCTTCTCGAGCACAGCGACCTGGGCGCCCTCCGCCACGAAGCGTTCGACAATTGCCCGACCGAGGCCGGAGCCGCCCCCAGTGATGAGCACCGACGTGTTCGTGAGCCAACCCATAGACGGCGATTCTGACGGCGTGATCATCGGTCGGGAAGTGAGCCGGTTCAGTGGGCGGACCTCACTTCTCACGAATCGCTACTCACGAGTTGCGTAATCGACCGCCGATCGGTACAGTGACCGACGTCATACCAGGGGGACGAATGCACACCATTGAGCGACGCAAACCAGGGCGACCACGCAACGACGGTCACGACCGGGCCATCTTCGAGGCGGTCTTTGCCGAATTGGCTGAACGTCCGTACTCAAAAGTGAATGTTGATGCCGTGTCGATACGCGCCGGCATTGCGAAAACGACGATGTATCGCCGGTATCCGTCGAAGCTCGATCTGGTCAAGGCGGCCGTCGACCACTACTTCGCCACCCACTTCTTTGCCTTACCTGAACATCACGTCGTCGACCTCATCATCGACGCGCTCGAACAGCAGATCTACGAGTTCGGCGACACTTCGGCGGGGAAAGCGATGGCCAACTTGGCGAGCGAGTCACTCGGAAACCCCGAACTCTTTGCCCTGTTGCGCTACGACGACAAACGAGAAGAGCTGCGTGTTGCCCTCTCGGCCGCAGTCGATCGGGGCGAGCTTCGACCCGGTACCGACCTCGAAGTGTTGATCGATGTGCTCCTGGCGGTGTTTCCGTACCGGTTGATCGTGCTCCAGAAACCGTTCCCCGTCGATTTCGCGAGACGACTCGCAGTCCTCGTCCTCGACGGATGCCGCGCCCAAGCCGGTGCCTCATGACCACAATGACTGCGCCGAGGTCAACGCTGGCACCACCGCTTCGATCCGGACCGGACCGCCAGACATCACTCGGGAAAGCGCTCGCGCTCCTTGAGGCGTTCCCCGAGGACGGAGGCTGGATCGGGGTCTCCGAGCTCGGACGACGCGCCGGAGTGTCGAAGCCGTCAGCGTTTCGCTTGCTCGGCGCGCTCGAAGCCGACGGGTATGTGGAGCGTGATGGGGCGAACTACTGCCTCGGTCGCCAGATGTTCGAACTCGGGAACCGGATCAGACCGTGCCGACCCGGAGGACTACGAGAAGTCGCGCTCCCTTTTCTCACCGAGTTGTATGAGCGCACCCGACGCACCGTGCACCTTGCCGTGCTCGAAGGCACCCAGGTCATGTACATCGAAAAGCTGGAGCGACGCGGCGTGAAAACACCATCGCGGATCGGCGGCCGTGCGCCTTCGACCTGCACCGCGCTGGGCAAGGCATTGTTGGCGTTCGCCGACGAGGACACGATCAGTCGAGCTCTCGACCATGGCATCGCCCGGCGCACGGCCCGCACACTCACCGACCCGAGTGCCCTGCGACGAAACCTGGACCAGATTCGACTCGACGGCGTCGCCTTCGATCACGAAGAAATGGCGACCGGCCTGTGGTGCGTCGCCGCTCCGATCATGTCCGGGACCCGGCCCGTCGGTGCCGTATCGGTCTCGGGGCAATGGTTCGACGAAGAACCGACCTCGGCCCGCTACGTGCAGCAGGTGGCAGCAACGCTGTCGCGCCTCGTTCGCACCTGAGCAGCAACCTCCTCTGTCCGCTCAGAAAAAGTTGCTGAGGTTTCGGGCGAGCAGGACCGTCTGTTCGAGGAAGATCGTACGTGCAGCAATCTGGAACCCACTGGCTTCACCGGTCCGCCGGAGCGTGTCGCGCCGCGACCCGATCCACGTGTCCTCCTCCGAGTTCAGACGTGTCCGGTAGAGGAGAAAGTTCGTTGCGACCGTCAACTCGGAACCGTCATCGTCGACAACGTCAACGTTGGTGACGATCCTTCGGGTTCGCGACGGAGGGTCTTCCGCCCAAGCCTTCCCCGATCGGAGCTTGGCGACCCGGCCCACCAAGATGACCTTGTCGTCGTCGAAGAAGGCCATTTCGCCCGGTTTGGTGAACTCCTGGTCGAGTTCTTTCGCCAGGCGGGTTCGGCGGATCGGCATGAAGTAGCGGGTGTCGTCAGTGAACAGCTCACACCACTCTTCGAATCGGCGGGTGTCGAGGAGCGACGCCTCACGCGTGTAGAAGCGCTCCACCTCGAACTGACGGATCATTGCGGCGTGGACGGCCTCACTCGGGTTCGCGGCGGTCGTGTTGTCGGTATCCATGGTCATCGCGCGCCTCAGAGAACTTCCGGCGGAGTGGTAGTGGTCCGAAGGTCGTGCCAGTCAAGGCCCTTCATCCATTGCGCCCACGCGTGGTAGGTCCACAACTGCGCATGCTCGTTGGTGAGCGTGTCGATACGCGCCAGCCCATGCTCCTTGACGACCTTGCCTCGGCCGAGCCCCATGTTGAGGAGGTGCTTGGTCCGCCGGGCCGCTAAACCGCGCGTTTGCATTGTGGACTGATTCCAGTTCTCGCCGTCCTCCTGCTCGAGCAGACCCGCGGGCCCGAACACATGGTTCTGCACCCGGACCGCCATAGCGCGGAACTCGGGCGGGAGTTCACGCGGGACGAACGAGAACCACCAGACCTCCGTCGTGGTCGCCGACCGTGGGATACGCAACGACAACTGCATCGTCGTGGTGATCCAGCTCGTTGGAAAAATGTTCGGGTGTCCGGCGACGTTGATGCCAACAGGTCCGAGCGCCTCGGCCACTCCGGGCGCCATTCGCCACCCGGGAGGAAACTCCTCGTTGCCACGTGACCCTGCGGACGGTCCGCCGATGGCGTGGCCGTACTCGCCGACGACCACCACGTTGTCGAACGTCTTGTTGCTGATCGCCGCCGTAACGAGGTCGACCGCTTCGCCATCTTGCTGGTCCACACCACTCATGTCGATCAACGTGTCGTCGCTTGGCGGTGGATCGGGAACCGGACCGGAAATCGTCCCACGGACATCGTCGCCGAAGGCCGAGGCGTGAGTGAGCTGCGGGTGGTACCAGTCGAACAGGTTGTCGACGGCGAATTTCCAGTTGCAGTCGAGCACGAACTTCTGGATGCCGGGTACGACCTCGATTTCCGCGCCTTTGCAAGCCAAGAGATCGATTCCGAGTCGCCCAGTCGCGCCGAGGTATTCCTCGAGCGGCGGCGCGGTTTTATCGTGGGTACCGAAGACGAAACCCTTGTAGCTCGCTACCTGCGCCACCGCGGGCAGGCTGTGCTCCGATTTGTCCAACTCACCGGCGTAGAAGTTCTTGAATCCCGGCACCCCTTTGAGAGTGCCGTCGATGCCATAGGACCAGCCGTGGTACGTACACAGGAAGCTTCGAGCATTGCCTTCGTCGGCCCGACACACCGCATTGCCTCGGTGCGCACAGGTGTTGAGCATCGCCGCGACACTTCCGTCCTTTTGGCGCACGACCAGAACGTTGTCACGACCCATCACCGATTGGAAGAAGTCGCCCGACGCGGGGATCTGGCTCTCATGGCAGAGGAACAGCCACGCTCGGCCGAAGATTTGCTCCATCTCCAGCTCGAAAATCTCGTCGTCGCTGTAAATGCGACGATCGATCTCGCCGCGTTCCACCGACACCCAGCTGGCGATGTCTTCGTGACTGATCGTCATACGTCGTCCCCTGTCCGATTCTGTTGGCCAACCGTACCGATGGTGTCCTGAGCTGAGAAGCGGAGTGTTTCACTGGCCGAACCGATCTTCTCGTGATTCGGCGGGTCGGACGGAAGACTCGGACCATGCCCGCACCCGTGACGTATGAGAGCACCAGTCGTTTCGTCAGCACCGAGAAGTGGCGCATCCATCTCAACGAAGCGGGAACCGGCCAGGCGATCGTGTTCCTCCACGGAAGCGGCCCCGGCGCCAGCGGCTGGTCGAACTTTCAGAGCAACATCGGACCGCTCTCTGAGCACTTTCGGGTCGTGGCCGTGGACATGCCGGGCTGGGGTGCGAGCGACAGCCCAGCCCCAACCGAGCGCGACCACGTCGAGGCACTCATCGGTCTGCTCGACGAACTCGGCATCGACAGCGCCGCGCTCGTGGGCAACTCCATGGGTGGTATGACGAGCATCCGTGCCGCGGTGGAACATCCGACCCGTGTTTCGCACCTCGTCACTATGGGGGCACCCGCACCCGGCCCGCGCATCTTCAGTGCCGGCGGCTGGTCGGAGGGGATGAAAGTTCTTCTCGCTGGCTACGAAGACCCAACCGTGGAGAACTTCAAGCGACTCGTGTCGGTGATGGCCTTCGACCCGAAATTCGCCACCGACGAGCTCGCCGCCGAACGATCGCGCAACGCCGTCGCCCATCCGGAACACCTGCAAAACTTCCTCGACGGGGTCGCCAAAGGCTTCATGAACGGACCGCTGGCCGCCTTCGGCCGGACCGCCCCGCATCTCTCAGCCATCACAGCGCCGACGCTCATCGTGCACGGCCGCGACGACCGCACCGTGCACTTCGAAAACGGCCTCCAACTCGTTGCGTCGATACCCAACTCGCGCCTCGTCCTGCTCAACCGATGCGGACACTGGGCCCAACTCGAACACGCCGATGAGTTCAACCGCACGGTCGATGACTTCGTCCGCCACACCTGAGCAACCATGGATCTGGCGAAACCACACCTCGACGTCGGATTCTCCACGAACGACTGGCCCGCGGCGGAGGAGTTCTGGACCGACACCATTGGCCTTCAGTACGAGGAGTACCTGAAGATCGGTGCCGGTGTACGCCAACACCGATTCGGCGTGCGCGGTTCAGTCATCAAGGTGAACCACTCACGCGAGTCCCTTGCGGCTTCACCAACAGTTCATCGTCGACTGCGGATCGCGTGCCCCGACAGGGTCGAGCCGATCGTCGTGCGAGACCCCGAAGGCGTCGAAATCGAGCTCGTGCCCGCGGGCTTCGACGATGTCGTCGGCATCGAGATTGTGAGCGCGGTGTCCGACGTCGCGGCATCGCACCGATTCTGGGTCGATGCGATCGGCGCCGCGGAGATCGGCCCGTGTCGCTACCGAGTCGGCGACAGCCTCGTGCGCTGTGTCGTTCTTCCAGGTCTGCCCCCGATGACGAGCCGCACCGGACTGGGCATGCGCTATTTGACCGTCCAGGTGTTCGACGTCGACGCCGAATATGCACGAGTCATCGGGCTCGGCTTCCGAGGCGACCTACCGCCGACCACCCTTGGGGACACCGCAAGAATCGCATTCGTTCGAGATCCGGACGGAATGTTCCTCGAAATCTCGCAACGCGCATCGCTCACGGGCGCCCTTTGACCCGGAGTCGTCACGTAGAATTACGACTACGTCGCAGACCCCGCTCGGTCTTGGGGCGGAGCCCGTCCAACATAGACGTCGCCTATCGCCGCCGCCCACTCGGCCACGTTGATCGATGGCGACGCCGAATCGATGTCGACGAACGGCCACCGCAGTCCGGCAAGCTCGCCTGGACGTAGCCCGCACATGAGTCCGG
>JAYUDQ010000270.1:0-2130 GCA_043739745.1 Acidimicrobiia bacterium
TACGGCGCTACCGGCAGCGACCGAGAAGCTCCCGGCGGTCGCGGCAGGGACGACGGCGGACGTCGCGGGCATGACGCCCTACGTCACGCCCAACGACGCGTTCTACCGGATCGACACCGCGCTCGTCATCCCGCGGGTCGAGGTCAGCAACTGGAAGATGACCATCACCGGACAGGTCGACAAGCCGCTCACGTTCACCTATGCGGACCTTCTGAAGCGCCCGCTGGTCGAGCACGACTGCACGCTCATGTGCGTGTCGAACGAGATCGGCGGCGACCTCGTCGGCAACGCCCGCTGGCTCGGAGTCCGCCTCGCCGACATCCTCAAGGAAGCCGGCGTGCAGAAGGGTGCCGACCAGGTCTTTGCCTCGTCGGTCGACGGGTTCACGGCCGGGTTCCCGGTTTCGCTGGCCATGGACGGCCGGGAGGCGCTGATCGCCATCGGTATGAACGGCGAACCGCTGCCCTTCCGCCACGGGTTCCCGGCCCGGCTCGTCGTCCCCGGCATCTACGGCTACGTGTCCGCGGTGAAGTGGCTCTCCGACATCCGCCTCACGACCTTCGAAGAATCGCAGGGCTATTGGATCCCGCGTGGCTGGTCGGCCCTCGGTCCGATCAAGACCGGGTCGCGCATCGATGTTCCCGGACGCGGCCGTGTGGTCGCCGGCAACACCGCAATCGCGGGCGTCGCCTGGGCTCAGCACACCGGCATCTCGAAGGTCGAGGTCCAGGTTGACGGCACGCCGTGGCAGACCGCGGAGCTGGCCGTCGACGGCGGTGTCGACACGTGGCGCCAGTGGAAGCTCGCATGGAACGCGACGGCCGGCGACCATCGCATCCGGGTGCGGGCCACCGACGCCAACGGCAAGGTGCAAACCGAGGAGCGGGCCGACGTGGCGCCCGACGGGGCGACGGGCTGGCACGAGATCGGCGTCAGCGTCAGCTGAGCCGCCGGCCTGCGCGCGAAGTCTCGCCCGAAGTCCGCCGCGCGCCAAGGTGCCAATCAGAAGTCGAGCGCGCTCAGGTCGGGCAGCCATCCTTGGCTTCGCCCCCGGGCATCGAGCCAGCGCTCGCGATCGTTCGACGAACCCGGCCGCGGGTCGACCGTGAGCTTCGGCTTCCAGGTGCCCTCCAGCGCCTCCACGGAGTCCCATGTGCCCGTCGCTACCCCGGCCAGGAACCCGGCGCCGAGGGCAGTCGCCTCCAGTACCGGCGACACCTCGACCGGGCGCTGCGTCGCATCGGCGAGCGCCTGCAGGAACACGGGGTTGGCGGTCATGCCGCCGTCGACCCGCAACGCACCGATCGCCAGCCCGGCATCAGCCTCGGCCGCCTCGACGAGGTCCGCGCCTCGATGGGCTACCCCCTCCAGCACCGCCCGGACGAGCTCGGGCCGCCCCGTGCCGCGGGTGAGGCCGAGCAGTGTGCCGCGGGCGCCGTAGTCCCACACCGGTGCGCCGAGGCCGAGGAGCGCAGGGACGAACCACACGTCGCCGCTCGTCTCGCATCGGCCCGCGACACTGGCCGAATCAGCGGGGCTGTCGATCACACCGAGGTCGTCGTGTAGCCACTCGACGCACGTCCCGGCCGACAGCATGATCGCCTCGACGCCCCAGACGATCCGCCCGGCGTTCTGCCACGCGACGATCGGGAACGTCCCGGCCTCGCCCCGGCCGATGATCGACGGCTGGGCCTGGCCGACGCAGACGTCGAGCATTCCGCCTGTGCCGAACGTGATCTTGGCCATGCCCGCCCTGACGCAGCCCTGGCCTACGAGCGAGCTCTGCTGATCGCCGGCGATGCCGGCAATCGGCGGGGCGCCGTCGAGGGCGGAGGCCGGCCCGAGCACGCCGCAGGAGTCCACGATCGTCGGCAGTACCGATGGCGGGATGTTCAGTGCACGGAGCAGCTCGGGGTCCCATTCGAGGGCGCCCGTGCCCTCGGCCAGCCGGGTGAGCCCCGTCACCGCCGCGTTCGACGCATCGGTCACGTGCAACGAGCCTTCGCTCAGATGCCATGCGATCCAGGTGTCGACGGTGCCGAAGCAAAGGTCGCGAGTACGGCCGGGATCGGCCAGATCGAGCAGGTACGCAAGCTTCGTGGCCGATGCGTTCGGGGCGACACGGATGCC
>JAYUDQ010000271.1:0-5715 GCA_043739745.1 Acidimicrobiia bacterium
TAAGTGCACAGATGATTTGGATGCCGATTCGCCACGCACGAGCGTCCGGCGTTGCATCGGCGGTTCGGCCAAGCGGGTGGGGAGCACGCGGGCCATCAGCGGCCGAGCCACGACAACCGCGACGATGGTCGGCAGCCCGAGATGCGTTTGCGAACTGCCCAGCGCCGAAGTGCCAGTTCTCCGCACCGATGAGGTTCGTGAGGTTCGACGCGGGCAGCGGCGACGAGGCGAGCGAGGCCAGCAGGACCGGCCCGAACGCGAGCGTCCCCTCGTCCATCGACCGGGCACGGGCGAGCTCCACGGCCAGCGGGGTGAGCAGCACCACACTGGTGTCGAGGTTGAGCAGCGCGGTGACGAGCGCGCCCAGGATCCAGAGTACGAGCGGCAGGTGATGACCGCCATCGACGAGCGCGGCGAGCGAGCGGAACAGACCGAGCGCGCCGAGAGCTCCGCCAACGGCACCGCGGCAAGCAAGAACAAGAGCGGATTGCGCAACTGCGTCGACGCATCAAATAGCGTGGCGATCGGCGGCGCCGACTACGACAGAAACGACGCCGGCGACAACGGGCGGGCGCCACCGTGGCTGCGGGGAGGCCGGTAAGACCGGAGCAGACACTCTCGAGCACTGGCTAGCGGAAGAGGTCCTCGTGCGGCGCCCGGACGACCTCGTCGTGCACCGACCCCTCACGCAGCCAAGCCGGGTTGACCCCGCGCACGATGGCAGCGGCAATCCCCGAGGCCTTGCCCATCACCATCTCGGCCGCGCCGGCGATCTCGTCGACCACGCACACCTCGGTGACGTGCAGCTCGCGGCCCTTCGCGTCCTCGGTGCCGCGCAGGTCGACCACCGCGGCGATGCCCGCGCAGCCGATGGCGACGTCGGTGAGGCCCTTGCGCCAGGCGCGCCCGAACGTGTCGCTCACGATGATGGCGACCTGGATGCCGGCCTTGCCCTTGATGCCGTCACGGATCTTGCGGGCCGAACGGTCGGAGTCGACAGGCAGGAGTGCGGCATATCCGGCATCGATGTTGGACAGGTCGATGCCGGCGTTGGCGCAGATGAAACCGTGCGACGTCTCGCTGATGATGAGCTCGCCGCGCGGCGTCGGACGGCGGCGAAGGATGCGGACCGACTCCTGCAGGACATAGCGCTTGTGATCGTCGACGATGTCGGGGTCAACGGGGACGAGCCGGTTCTCCGCCTTCGACACGACCTTCTGGGTGACGACGATGACGTCGCCGTCGCGCAGCCCGGGCTCCGGCATGGCCGCCGCGAGGATGAGGTCGCTGAGGACGTCGCCGGGTCGCACTTCCGGGATGCCTTCGATCGGGATCAGCTCCATGCGGTTCACTGCTCATCCCTCGATTTTTCGTATGTAGACAGATTATCTGTGCTCATAGCATGTGTTTCGTTCCCCGGCGGATCAGCCTGGCAACACGGCCGCGAGTGCTGCCTTCGCCAGTGATGCGGCGACGCCGGGCTTCGACATGATCGTGTCGGTCACGATGCACTCGATGCCCTCGGCGCGGACGGCGTCGGCCAGCGCGTGGTCGGCGTCGTCGATGACGAGTGTGTGCGCGATGTCCTGGTAGAGGCGCGCAACGCCGACGACCGACGCCTCGTGGCCGAGCTCGGTGAGCATGCGATCGGCCGGTCCCTTCAGCGCCGCTCCGGCCACGATCGGGGAGACGCCGACGGTGCAGTCGCGCCGCGCCCGCAGCGCATCGCGGATCCCGGGCACGGCGAGGACCGGGCCGATCGAGACGAGCGGATTCGAGGGGCAGATCACGATTGCCTCGGCTGCGGCGATGGCATCGAGAACACCCGGAGCGGGTGTCGCCGACTCGATGCCCTCGAGGCGGACCTCGCTGACGGCGACGTCGTGATGGTGCTGCACGAAGTACGACTGGAACGAGAGCTCGCCGAGCGGGGTGACCACATACGTCGCCACCCGGTCGTCGGTCATCGGGAGCAGACGCATGCCGAGTCCCCACGCCTTGGCCAGGTCTGCGGTCACCTCGCTGAGCGTTGACCCCGCCCGCAGTCGGGCCGTCCGCCAGAGGTGGGTGGCCAGGTCGCGATCACCGAGGTTGAACCAGTCGACGGCCCCGAAATCGACGTATCGCTTCAGCGCGTCCATCGCTGTCCACGACTCGCCGGCCAGCCCCCAGCCCCGATCGGGGTCGATGTTGCCGGAGACGGTGTAGGTGACGGTATCGATGTCGGGGCTGATGTGGAGACCGTGGAAGACGGTGTCGTCGCCGGTGTTCACGATCACCGTGATGTCCTCGGGGGCGACGACCTGAACGAGTCCGCGCAGCATCCGAGCGGCTCCGACCCCTCCGGCGATTGCGACGATCACGGCCGCTGACCCTACTGGCGGCCCGGCGGCCTGGCGGACCAGTCGACCCGCTGGCAGCATGGCGTGGTGGCGTTTCATGATCTCTACGTCCGGCTCGCCTACGACGACGAGCACGCAGCCGCGCAGTGGCTGATCCGCGTTCCCGGACGGACGATCTACTGGCTCGACCAGGGTGGCGGGACGGTCATGATCGCCCCGAGCGGATTCGGTGTCGAGAGCCTGCGCCCGCTCGGCGAACGGCGCTACGAGGCGTTCGACATCGAAGGACATCGCTGGCACTTCAGCCAGCAGCTCGCTTCGACGGAACCATGTCCGGACGGGCGCTGACGATGCTGTTGGCCGATCTCGTCGACACCTCGCAGCGGGTGGCGGCGACCACCAAGCGTTCCGAGAAGACCGTCGCCATGGCGGATCTGCTGCGGGGCGCTGCCGCAGACGAGATCGCCGTTGTGGTGACGATGCTGGCCGGAGAGCCCCGGCAGAGCCGCATGGGCGTGGGATGGGCGACGGTCGGCACGGTGGACGTGGAGCCTGCTGCGGTCGCCACGCTGCATCCGCTCGATGTCGACGCCGTGCTCGACGAGCTCGTGGCAACGGGTGGTACCGGTTCGCAGGGTGCACGGGCGGGTTTGCTTGCCGGACTCTTCGAACGGGCCACGGCCGATGAGGCGTTCTTCCTGCGGCGGCTGCTGCTTGGAGATCTTCGCCAGGGTGCCCTTGAAGGCGTGGTCGTAGAGGCGGTGGCGAAGGCGGCCGACGTGCCGAGCGCGCTCGTGCGTCGGGCGCTCATGCTTGGCGGGGATCTCGGCGAAACGGCGACGCTGGCACTCACCGGTGGCGCTGAGGCGCTCGGACTGGTGCGCCTGGAGGTACTGCGACCCGTGCGTCCGATGCTGGCCTCGAGTGCGGGCTCCGCTTCCGAGGCGCTGGTCTCGGTGCGCGGCAAGGCCAGCGTGGAGTGGAAGCTCGACGGGGCGCGCATCCAGGTGCACCGGCTCGGTGACGCGGTCCGGGTGTTCACCCGCAACCTCAACGACATCACGCACCGCGTGCCTGACGTTGTCGCTCTTGCCCGCTCGTTCTCGGTCGAATCGGTGGTACTCGACGGGGAGACGCTGACCATCGATGAGGACGGCCGGCCGCGCGCATTCCAGGACACGATGAGCCGCTTCGGTGCGGACGCCGTGCGGACCGAGGTGCTGAGTGCCTTCTTCTTCGACATCCTCCATGCCGACGGACGCGACCTGATCGACGAGCCATTGCATGTGCGCCTCGCCGAGCTTGACCGAGTGGTCGGCCTGTCGCGCGTGCCCGGGGTCGTCACCGACGACTCCGCTGCAGCCGAGGCGTTCGCGGTCGGCTCGCTGCGGGCCGGACACGAGGGCGTGGTGGTGAAGGCGATCGATTCGCCGTACGAAGCTGGCAGGAGGGGAAATTCGTGGGTGAAGGTGAAGCCGGTGCGCACGCTCGACCTCGTGGTGCTCGGTGTCGAATGGGGACATGGACGCCGAAAGGGTTGGCTGTCGAACCTGCATCTGGGCGCGCGCGATGCCGAGACCGGCGAGTTCGTGATGGTGGGCAAGACGTTCAAGGGACTTACGGACGATCTCCTGCGCTGGCAGACCGAGCGGTTCCTCTCCCTCGAACGTGCTCGCGAGGGGATCACCGTGTGGGTCCGTCCCGAGCAGGTGGTCGAGATCGCGCTCGACGGCGCACAGGCGTCGACCCGCTATCCAGGCGGTGTCGCGTTGCGCTTCGCTCGCGTGCTGCGGTATCGGGACGACAAGGCGGTCGATGAGGTGGACACCTTGGACGGTGTGCGGGTGATGCTGGCGGGTGCGCTTGCCGTTACCGGGACGGTCGATGATCCGGAGAGCGAGTAATTGCACCCAGAGGGCGGCGGTGCGGGAGCTCGACTTCGCGATTGTGGTCGTATTTCGACCACAATCCGACCTCGGCGGCCGTTGCGCCTGCCCCGTCTATGGCAACTGGTGCAGTACGAGAGGCAGCACCGCCGTCGCACCCGCCTCCCGCAGCAGCGAAGCGCCGACCGTCATCGACCAGCCGCTGCGGTACTGCGCGTCGACCAGTAGCACCGGGCCGTTCGGCACGTCGACGCCCGTCCGCAGCAGGAGCCCAGCAGTAAGCGCGCTGACTTTCGCGCCGGACGGTGCGTCCGGTGCAACAGTGGGCCCCGAGCGCCCGAGCGCGTCGATGACCGGCAGCTTGCCGACCGCGCCGATGTGCTCGGCCAGCGAGCGGTTCAGCCGACCATGGGCGAGCGAAGGCATGGCGACCACGGCGACCGGTCGGGTGCGCCAACCTGACCGCCACCGGGCGAGTACGGCCACCAATCCGTCGAGGACCACGGGCGGTGCAGGTTCGTCGCGTAGGCCATGCAGCTCGGTAGTCCAGCCGGGATCGTCGGCGAACGCGAGGGCGCGCCCCTCCTCGCAGCCCACGATGCGTCCCTTTCGACCGACACCCGCCGGCCACATCTTGCGCGGCTCGATCACGACGTCGCGGCCGCGTGCGAACACCCGCGCCGCCTCGACCCGCTCGGCGGAGGGCCGGGCGCCCGGCGGTGGGAGGACGCCGGTGCACACTGAGCAGCGTCCACAGTCGACCGGGGCCGGATCGTCGAGCGCCTCCTGGAGGAACCGCATGAGGCACCCCTCGCCCGCCGCGAAGGAGCGCATGAGCCCGGCCTCGCGGGCCCGGACCGCCGCGAGTGCGTCCCAGCGTTCGGCGTCGTAGATCCACGCCTTGCCGGTAGCCGACCACGAACTGCCGGCGCGCTCGACGGCATCGTCGACGGCGAGGATCTTCAACAACCCCTCGAGCCGCCCCCGTCGGATGGAGGTGGCCAACTCGAGCGACGGTACCGTCATCGACCCGCCTTCGAGGGCGCCGAGGATCGCGCCGACCCGCTCCTCATCGGGCACGCCGGCGGTCGCGAAGTACTGCCAGATCTGCTCGTCGGTCTCGGCGGGGAGGAGCACGGCGATGGCATCGTCGAGGGCACGGCCGGCCCGCCCGACCTGCTGGTAGTACGCAACCGGCGACGACGGTGAGCCCACGTGGATGCAGAACGCGAGATCGGGCTTGTCGTAGCCCATGCCGAGCGCGGACGTGGCAACGACTGCCTTCAGCTCGTTGCGGCGCAGCTTGTCCTCGATCCGTTCGCGCCGTTCCGAAGCGAGCCCGCCGGAGTACGCCGCCACCTCGAACCCGCAGGACTCGAGGAACCCCGCCAACCGCTCGGATTCGGCGACCGTGAGCGTGTAGATGATGCCCGAACCGACCGCCTCGGCCAGTGCGTCGGCGACCCAGGCGTAGCGTTCGAGCGCGG
>JAYUDQ010000272.1:0-5714 GCA_043739745.1 Acidimicrobiia bacterium
GCAGGGTCGAACGACACGAGGCACGCTGTCCGCCTGACGGCGGCCATGAAGGGCCTCGGCGCGGCGGGCGTCCTGTCCGTCACCCCATACTACAACCGCCCGTCCCAGGCCGGCATCGAGGCGCACTTCCGAGCCGTTGCTGCGGCGACCGATCTCCCGGTCATCATCTACGACATCCCGGTGCGTACCGGCCGCAAGATCGACAACACGGTCATTTTGCGCCTGGCCAACGACCTCAAGCATGTGGTCGCCGTGAAAGACGCGGCGAACGACGTGTCCTCGTCGGCCAAGCTGATGGCCGAAGCACCGGCCGGTTTCGAGCTCATCAGCGGCAACGACGACCAGACGCTTCCGCTCCTGTCGATCGGCGCCTCCTCGGTCATCGGCGTGGCCACGCACTGGGTCGCGGCTGAGTGCAAGGAGATGATCACCGCGTTCCTGAAGGGCGACGTCGAGCACGCCCGCCTCGTGAATGCCCGCCTCATCGAGTCGTGGGTGTTCGAGGGCGGAGACGCCACGCCGAACCCGCAGCCGACGAAAGCCATGTTGCGAACGCTCGGCCACAAGGTCGGGCACTGCCGACCGCCCATGGACGGCGAGCCGGCCGACCTCGAGGATCGTGCCCGCAAGGTGTGGGCCAACCTGCACCCGAACGGTGCCGTGACGGCACGGTCGTCGGAGTCGGAGTCGCAGTCGCAGACCCACGGCACACTCCTGCGTCCGTCCTAGCTCGCCGCGTCGGGAACCGAGGCCGAAATGCCCAGCCCTGCGGCCGAAGGGATCGACGGTAGGGTCTTGAGGTGACGATCAAGCAACCTGGAAGCACGCGCGACACCGCCAAGCAGCCGAAGACGGGGCCGGCGAAAGCGGGGACGGTGCGGGTGGTCTTCCTCGGCGGGCTCGGCGAGATCGGCCGCAACTGCTGCTGCATCGAGGTGAACGGGCGCATCATGCTCGTCGACGTCGGCCTGATGTTCCCCGAAGAGAACATGCCGGGAGTCGACCTCGTCCTCCCCGATTTCACGTATCTGCGGGAGAACGCCGACCGCATCGACGGCGCCATCCTCACCCACGGCCACGAAGACCACGTCGGCGCGCTGTCGTACCTGCTGCGCGAGATCTCGTTCCCGCTCTATGCCACACAGCTCACGCTGAACATGGCCCGCGGCCGGATCGAGGAGGCCGGGCTCGTTGGCAAGACCTCGTTCAATCCGCTGCACGACGGCGAGCGCCGCATGATCGGCGTGTTCGACATCGAGGTCGTGCCGGTCAGCCATTCGGTGCCCGACTCGATCGGGATCGCGTTCCACACCCCGCAGGGCGTCATCTACCACTCGGGCGACTTCAAGATCGACCTCACGCCCATCGACGGCCGCACGACCGACCTCGCCCAGATCGGCGCGATTGCCCAGGAGCACGGCATCCGCTTGCTCATGTCCGACTCGACGAACGCCGAGTCCGACGGTTTCACCGAGTCCGAGCGGGTCATCGGGAAGAACCTGCTCGACATCATCCGTGACCAGAAGGGCCGTCGCATCATCGTCGGCTGCTTCGCCAGCCACATTCACCGAGTGCAGCAGATCATCACCGCCGCGACCGACAGCGGCCGCAAGGTCGCCACCCTCGGACGCTCCATGAAGCGCAACCTCCAGATCGCCCGGGAGATGGGCAAGATCACGGTCGCGGACAAGGACCTGTTCGACATCGAGAAGCTCGGCGATCATGACCCGTCGCAGGTGCTGATCCTGTCGACCGGGTCACAGGGCGAGCCCATGTCGGCCCTCGCGCTGATGGCGAACGGCGACAACCGCTTCGTGAAGATCGGCCAGAACGACACGATCATCCTGTCCTCGCATGCCATCCCGGGCAACGAGACGAGCGTCAGCCGCGTCGTCGATGGGCTCACCCGCTTGGGCGCCGAGGTCATCGACTCCGGCCAGGCCAAGGTGCACGTCAGCGGGCACGCCAAACGGGGTGAGCTCAAGACGCTCTTGTCGGTGGCCAAGCCCGAGTTCTTCATCCCGATCCATGGCGAGTTCCGCCACCTCACCCACCACACCAAGCTGGCCATGGACATGGGGGTGAAGCCGGACAGCATCCTGCTGTGCGAGGACGGGGACTCCGTCGAGCTGACGGAGTCGGGGATCGACTTCGGTCCCACGGTGCCGGCGGGTTTCCTTTACGTCGACGGCATCGTGGGCGACATCGGCGAGGGTGTGCTTCGCGACCGCAAGGTGCTGTCGAACGAAGGCGTCGTCGTGGTGATCGTGACGATCGACGACCAGGGCGGCGCCATCATCGCCGGCCCGGAGATCATCACCCGCGGCTGGGTGTACGCCCCGGAGGCGGAGACGCTGTTGGGCGAGGCTTCCGAGGTCATTCGCAAACAGCTGCAGCAGGCCATCACCGATGGGGCCCGCGATCCTGAGGCCCTGCGCAAGATCGTGCGGACGGCGACGGGCAAGTTCGTAAGCGAGCGTACGAAACGGCGGCCGATGATCGTGCCGGTCGTCATCGAAGTCTGACGGCCTCCGGCGATCCTGCGAGGACGCTCGCCGGTATCAACGCGGTGGGGTGGCGCTGTGTACTCGGGTGTTTCTGTGCGGTCGGCCGGCGCTGTGCGCTCGGGTGGTTCTGTGCGCTCGGCAGCCGGTCGAGGAGGATCCGCCGGACATGGACGGTGCCGGGTTTGCCGCGCTCGGCCATGCGCTGGAAGCGGGTCCAGAGTGCGTCGATCGTGACGTTTCCGTGGGCGAGCGCGTCGTCGATCACCCGCTCGGGCCGTCCCGTCCGGCCGTCCTCCATGGCCAGGTCGAGGGCGGTTCGCACGGGGTTGGTGATCAGGACGCCGAGGTGGTGGCGGTCGATGTCGTCGGGTTCGAGGTCGCGACGCCGCATGACCGAACCGAACGGGTTGGAATGACGCCCAGCGTCTGCGACGACGAGCTGTGGCGATCCGGACCGGGGAAGTCCGGCGAACCCGTGCAGTGCGCCCGCCGTGCGCAGGGCCAGGGCACCCGGGTGCTGTCGTTCCAAGGTCGCCACCCACGAGGCGACCACCGAGCGCTCCCAGGTGGGCGTCGAGCTGCGGAGGGCGTAGACGCCGCGGGCGAGGTGCTGGAGTGCGCCCCGCTGGAGCCGACGCTCGACCTGGCGTTCGCTGAAACCGAGCGCGAGCACCTGGCGGCGCCCGATCACTCCCTGCTGCGAGTTGGCGACGCTGACGATGGCGAGCTCCATGTGGACACAGTAGCATGAAAACTCATGATAAATCATGAAAAAGATGGAACTCGCGCTGCCGAACGTCTGCCGGAAGGCCCGGGGACGGCTGACCGTCAGACCCGTCCGGTACAGTTGGAGCACTGTGCCAACCTCCCAGCGGACTTCCCCACGCTCGGGCGGTGCGGCGGCCCGTCGTTCTTCGGCGTCGGGCCGAGCACGCCCATCGTCTCGGCGCGCCCCGTCGCGCCCTCAGCCCCTCGCCAACACCCGTGCGTTCTTCGGCGAGCACTTGGGTCGCCAGGCCGACGACGTGTGGGGGCTCGTCCTGATCCTCGGTGGCGTGCTGGTCGGGCTGGGCATCTTCTTCGACCTCACCGGCCCATTCGGCCGCGCCGTGCGCTCCGGTACCGGAGCGCTCCTCGGCACGGGTCGGGTCCTTGTCCCGTTCGCGCTGATCGCCGTCGGCTACGTACTCGTGCGCGGACGTCCTCGGGAGGAGCCGGTCCGAGTCGTCATCGGCTCGGGTTTCCTGATGGTCGCCGCCACCGGACTCCTCCACCTGCGCAGCGGCGGACCGGCCTGGGGTTCGAACTTCGCCACGCTGCGCACGGCCGGGGGGCTTCTGGGTGCAGCGATCGGCGAACCGCTGCAGAAGGTGCTGGCGACGTGGGGCGCCGTACTCGTCCTCAGCCTCGTCGGTCTGCTCGGCTGCCTGATACTGCTGCGCCTGCGAGTGCGCGATGCGGTCAACCGCACTGCCGACGGCATCCAGCCCGTTGGCGCGGCTGCTCGGCGAGGGGTCTACGCCCTGCTGTCGTTGCGGGGCAGTGACGTCGAGGCCCGCGAATCGGCACGGCGACACCCGACCGCACGACGCTCAGACCGGATCGGACGGCGCGGCCGTGAGGACGATGGCGCCCGCTACCGCGTCCCCGGCTACGACGACGTGCTCGGCATGCCCGACTTCAACGACGGGCCCGACGAACCGCCCACCCCGCCGAAGAAGCCGCGCAAGAAGTCGTCCGCGTCGGCCGGCGACGGATCCAACGGCAGCGCTGTCGGCGCGGATGGCGCGATCATCGACCTCGCTGCGGCGAAAGACGCATCGCTCGCCGCGGCCCGGGTACCGATCACGCTTCCGCCCGAGCCGGTATGGACCGAAGACCAGCCGCATACCGAAAACGTGCCACTACCCGGCATGGCCGACCGGTCATTGGCCAAGCCCGCGATCGTCTGGAAGCTGCCACCCCGTGCCCTCCTGAAGAAGGGCAAGGCCATCGACATCGACAAGCGGGCGGTCGAGGCCGGTGGCCGCACACTCGAAGAAGCGCTCGCGGCGCATGGTGTCGAGACCCGCCTCGTCGGCATGACCGTCGGTCCGACCGTCACCCGCTACGAGCTCGAGCTCGCACCCGGCGTGAAGGTCGCCAAGGTCACCGCGCTGCACAAGGACATCGCCTACGCAATGGCGACCGCTGACGTGCGCATCCTGGCCCCGATCCCTGGCAAGTCGGCCATCGGCGTCGAGGTGCCGAACCGTCAGCGCCAGCTCGTCGCCGTCGGCGATGTGCTCCATACGCCCGACGCGAAGGCATTCACCGGCCCGCTCAGCGTCGCTGTCGGCCGCGACATCGACGGCAAGCCCGTCATCGTGGATCTGGCGAAGATGCCGCACGTGCTCGTGGCCGGTACGACAGGCTCAGGCAAGTCGAGCTGCATCAACTCGCTGCTCGCGTCGATCCTCATGCGCTCGACGCCCGACGAGGTCCGCCTCATCCTCATCGACCCGAAGATGGTCGAACTCAGCCAGTACAACGGCTTGCCGCACCTTTTGACACAGGTAGTGACAAATCCGAAGAAGGCCGCCAATGCGCTGCAGTGGGCGGTCGACGAGATGGAGCGCCGCTACGAGATGCTGGCGAAGCTGCGCTTCCGCGACATCGGGGGGTACAACGCCGCGGTGGAGAAGGGCGACCTCGAAGATCCGTATGCAGGTGACCCCGCCGGGGGCATCGGGCTGCCCCCGGCACCGAAGCACGCCAAGCTGAGCTACATCCTCGTCGTCGTCGACGAACTGGCCGACCTCATGATGGTGGCCGCCCGCGACGTCGAAGAATCGATCTGCCGCATCGCCCAGAAGGCCCGCGCCGTCGGCATCCACCTCGTGATCGCCACGCAACGCCCGTCGGTGAACGTCATCACCGGGCTCATCAAGGCCAACGTGCCGTCGCGCTTCGCCTTTGCCGTAAGTTCACTTACGGACTCGCGGGTCATCCTCGACTCGCCCGGTGCCGAGCGGCTCATCGGCCAGGGCGACATGCTCATGGTCACCGTGTCGTCGAACGTGCCGCTGCGAGTGCAGGGCAACTTCGTTTCCGAGGAAGAGGTCCGCGGCGTCGTCAACTTCTGGATCCGGCAGGCAGGCGGTATGTCACGGGCGCTGCCCGGTGTCGACGCAGGCGAGGAGCCGGGGGTCAAGCTGGCCACGTCGG
>JAYUDQ010000273.1:0-13707 GCA_043739745.1 Acidimicrobiia bacterium
GTCGGCCCGCCCGTCTCTGCGGCGTCCTTGAGGTCGACGGTCGCGGTGAAGCCCCACTCGCCCGAGCTCTCGGGGTCGCTGAAGCGCTGCTGCACCACCCAGCGATCGGGACCCGTGTCGTCGAGCAGGAAATACGCAGCCGAGCGTGCGTCGCCGTCGGTCAGGATTGCATCATGCTCGGCCCAGAACGGCGCCAGGGCGGCATTGAACCGCCAGCTGTCGACGCCGGTGCGCTCCCCGAACACCCCGAACGCCCGGCGGGCCAGTAGCTCAACCCACGCGAACGCGGCGGTTCGCACCGCGGTGCGCCAAGCCCGCGGCGGCCCCGAGATGGCCGGACGTGACGGCATCTCCCGAACAACCGGTGCGTCGCCGGACAGCCGCTCGAACTCCTCGAGCAGGCTGGCGTCGGTTGCCTCCAACATCTGGTGGAGCCACTCGATGACGTCCTCGAGCGCATCGTCGTAGGCCGACGACGGGAGCGACCGGTCGAGCGCTCGCCACGCGTCGCTCAGGTAGCGCAGCAGAAGGCCTTCGGACCGTTCCAGCTTGTAGCGCTGGATGAAGCCTCGGAACGTCTCGCCCGTCTCGAGCATCTCCCGCAGGATGCTCTTCGGTTGCGGCCCGTCGTAGATCCACGGGTGATGGCTGCGATAGGTCTCGAAGCACGAGTCGAGGATCTCAGCCATCGGCTTGGGCCAGCTCACCTGCGACAGCAGCTCCATGCGCTCGTCGTACTCGATGCCGTCGGCCTTCATCTGGCCGATGGCCAATGTCCGCGCCGCCTTCTCCTGTGCGATGAGGATGGCCATCGGGTTCTCGATGACCGACTCGACGATGCTGACCACGTCGAGCACGTAGGACGGATCTTCCCGGTCGAGGGTGACGATGACCTCGATGGCGAACGGTCCGAGGGGCGACGTGAAGCGCACCCCCATGCGCTCGTCGCTACCGTCGATCAGCGAGCCGACCTTCACACCGATGACGTGACCATCGTCTGCGCGCAGACGTTCTGCCACGCCGGCTGCTTCGAGGCTGCGGTAGACGGCGATGGCCCGGCGCACGTGGTCGCGTCGCTTCGCCACCGGATCGTGATTCGTCAGCAGGAGCTCCTTCAGCACGGCGATGCCATCGGGTCGGGCCAGCACCGTCGCAACGAGGTTGGGTGTCACCCGGAAGCGTGAGGTGAGCGGCTCGGGCGCGGCTGCGATGAGCCGGTTGAAGGTCGCCTCGTCGTAGTGCACGAACCCCTTCGGCGGAGCCTCGCGACGGACCTTGCGGCGCGCCTTGGGATCGTCGCCGGCCCGGCCCAGCGCGCGCTCGTTCTCGATGATGTGGTCCGGGGCCTGGGCCCACACGTGGCCGTCGGGGTCGAATCCGGGCCGACCCGCGCGCCCTGCGAGCTGATGAAACTCGCGGGCGCGAAGCACCCGCACACGTGTGCCGTCGAACTTCGTAAGCGCGCGAAGCAGGACAGTACGGATCGGGATGTTGATGCCGACACCAAGCGTGTCGGTGCCGCAGATGACAGGCAGAAGACCCTCGCCGGCAAGCCTCTCGACGAGTCGCCGGTAGCGGGGGAGCATGCCCGCGTGGTGCACACCGATGCCGTTGCGGAGGTAGCGGGCGAGTGACTGGCCGAAGCCGGTGTTGAGCCTCTCACCTGCCACTGCGGCCGCGATTGCTTCGCGCTGTGCCCGCGTCGTGAGGGGGAGGCTGACGAGCGACTGTGCCTGCTCGATGGCCGCCAGTTGCGTGGTGTGCACGAGGTAGACGGGCGACAGGCCCTTCTCCACGGCCTCGGTGATCGAGTCGGCGACAGGGGTGTTGCGCCACTGGTGGAACAGCGGTGTCGGCCGGTCCACGGAGGTGACCTCGGCGACTTCGCGTCCGGTGCGTTCCGAGAGGTCGGTGGCGATCGCACTGACGTCACCGAGCGTGGCCGAGGCGAGCAGGAACTGGCAGTCGCGCAGCAGCAGGAGCGGCACTTGCCAGGCCCATCCGCGGTCGTGGTCGGCGTAGTAGTGGAACTCGTCGAGGCACGCGAAGCGGATGCCCGTGTCGTCGCCGGAGCCGAGTGCCTGGTTCGCGAACACCTCGGCCGTGCACACCAGCACCGGCGCGTCGCGGTTGATCGACGCGTCGCCGATCGCCAGGCCGACCTCGGTCGGGCCGAGGAGATCGACGAGCTCGAAGAACTTCTCGCCTACCAGCGCTTTGATCGGCGCGGTCCACACGCAGCGTTCGCCGCGGTTCCGTGCCAGCAGGATGCCGACGAGGGCGACGAGGCTCTTGCCGGAGCCGGTCGGCGTGGCCAGGACGACGTGCTGGTCGGATGCGAGCGCGAGCGCCGCCTCCTCCTGGTGCGCATACAACGGCCGGCCGTTGTCGGCCGCCCAGGTGGCGAACGCGTCGATCACATCGGCGGGGTCGGAGCCGGGCGGGGGGAGGGCGGCACGGAGCGACACGCCCGCAACTGTCCCACGCGTGACCGACGATGCAGACCTGCGGAGTCTGCGGATTCGGCCGGAGCGCCCGGCAGTGGTACCAAGTGCACCCATGACCGCCAAGCTGCTCGTTGCCAACCGGGGCGAGATCGCCGTCCGCATCATCCGGGCCGCAGCCGATCTCGGGATCGCCACGGTCGCGGTGTACGCCGAGGACGACGCGCTGAGCCTGCATGTGCGGATGGCCGACGAGGCGGTTGCGCTCCGAGGGCGGGGTGCGGCCGCCTACCTCGACATCGCCGGCGTTGTCGACGCCGCGACGCAGACTCACGCCGACTTGGTCCATCCGGGCTACGGATTCTTGGCCGAGAACGCGGCCTTCGCGAGCGCATGCGCCGCCGCAGGCACCACGTTCGTCGGCCCGACTCCAGACACGCTCGCGCTGTTCGGCGACAAGACCCGCGCCCGCGCGCTCGCCGCGGATCATGGTGTCGCGATACTGCGGGGCACGGGTGGGCCTACGACGCTCGATGAGGCAACCGCGTTCCTGGCCGATCTCGGTCTGGATGGCGCGGTGATGGTGAAGGCCATCGCCGGCGGCGGAGGGCGGGGCATGCGGGCTGTCACTGCGCGCGATCACCTGGCCGAGGCCTTCACCCGCTGTGCCTCCGAGGCACAGAGCGCATTCGGCAACGGCGAACTTTACGTCGAGCAACTGGTCCGTCGGGCCCGTCACATCGAAGTGCAGATCGTCGGTGACGGGCAGAGCGTGACCAACCTCGGCGAGCGCGAGTGCACGATCCAGCGCCGCAATCAGAAGCTGATCGAGATCGCGCCGTCGCCGAACCTCGACCCGAAAGTGCGCGCACAGATCATCTCGGCTGCGGAGAGGATGGCGACGGCCGTCGGTTACCGGAGCCTCGGCACGTTCGAGTTTCTCGTCGATGCCGAGGCGGGTCACGCGGGCGCGTTCTTCTTCATCGAGGCCAACCCCCGCATCCAGGTGGAGCACACCGTCACGGAACAGGTGACCGGTGTCGACCTCGTGCAGGCGCAGTTGCGCATTGCGGCCGGCGCATCGCTGTCCGGGGTGGGGCTCGGTGTCGGCGCCGTTCCGCCGGCACGGGGGATGGCGATGCAGCTGCGGGTGAACATGGAGACGATGTCGGCTGACGGGTCGACGCGCCCGAGCGGTGGGGTGCTCACCTCGTTCGATCTCCCCACGGGCCCGACCGTCAGGGTCGACACGTTCGGCTACACCGGCTACCGCACCAGCCCGAACTACGACTCGCTGTTGGCCAAAGTAATCGTGCGTACACCTACGAATGACTTCGCCGCCTTGTGTTCGCGCGCCTCACGCGCCCTCGGGGAGCTCGGAATCGGCGGCGTCGCCACCAACGCATCCTTCCTGCGAGCCATCGTGGACCACGAAGCTATGCGCACAGACGACGTGTGCACGGCGTTCATCGACGAGCACCTGCCCGAGTTGGTTCGTGCGTCACAACCCGCAGTCGCGACAAGCGGTGCCACGGCAGGCCGCGCCGGTGTGGTCGTCGACACCAACGACCCGCTTGCCGTGCTCATCCTCGGCCGCTCCGAGGGCGTGGTGTCGACGCCTGCCGCGGCGGACGGCGACGTGGCCGACGGACTTGCCGCGTTGCGAGCGCCGATGCAGGGCACGATCATCACGGTTCGCGCTGCGCCCGGCACCGAGGTCCGTGCCGGCGACGAGCTCTTCATCATGGAAGCCATGAAGATGGAGCACGTGATCGCGGCGACGGTCAGCGGCACGGTCCGCTCGATCGGTGTCAGCTTGGGCGAGACGGTGTTCGAGGACCACATCCTGGCCACCATCGAAGAGCACGATGTGGCCGATACGGGCGGAGCGAAAGCCGATGGTGTCGAACTCGATCACATTCGCCCCGACCTCGAAGAGGTCCACGAGCGCCAGGCCATCCTCCTCGACGCCCGACGCCCCGACGCCGTCGCCCGCCGCCGCAAGACCAACCAGCGCACCACCCGGGAGAACCTCGCGGACCTTGTCGACGAGGGCTCGTTCACCGAGTACGGCGGGCTCACGGTTGCGGCTCAGCGCCGTCGCCGTGACCTCGACGACCTCATCCGCAGAACCCAGGCCGATGGTCTCGTGGGCGGCATCGGCCGTGTCAACGGCGCAACGTACGGCGACGACGCGGCGCGGTGCGTCGTGGTGTCCTACGACTACACAGTGCTGGCCGGCACGCAGGGCGGACAGAACCACCGCAAGAAGGACCGTCTCTTCGAGCTGGCCGAGAAGTGGAAGCTGCCGGTCGTGCTGTTCAGCGAGGGGGGCGGCGGGCGGCCGGGCGACACCGACGGGATCGGCGGTACGGGCCTCGACTGCATGGCCTTCGCCTACTTCGCCGGTCTCAGCGCGCTGGTCCCGCTCATCGGCATCAACTCCGGCCGCTGCTTCGCCGGCAATGCTGCGTTGCTCGGCTGCTGCGACGTAGTGATCGCAACGCAGAACTCGAACATCGGCATGGGTGGCCCGGCGATGATCGAGGGCGGTGGGCTCGGGGTGTTCCGCCCTGATGACATCGGCCCCATGTCGGTGCAGACCCGTAACGGCGTGGTCGATGTGGCCGTGAAGGACGAGGCCGAAGCGGTTGCCGTGGCCAAGCAGTACCTGTCGTATTTCCAGGGCACCGCACCGACGTGGGAGTGCGCGGACCAGCGTCTGCTGCGCCATGCGGTCCCGGAGAACCGTCTGCGCGCCTACGACATCCGTTCGCTCATCACCACGCTCGCTGACACCGGTTCGGTGCTCGAGCTGAAGCGGCAGTTCGGCAACGGCATGGTCACCTCGCTGGCCCGCATCGAGGGCCGTCCGGTCGGCATCATCGCCAACAATCCTTCCCACCTCGGTGGCGCTATCGACAGCGATGGTGCGGACAAGGCCGCCCGCTTCATGCAGATCTGCGACGCGTTCGACATCCCGATCCTGTTCCTGTGCGACACGCCCGGGATGATGGTCGGACCCGAGGTCGAGAAGACCGCCCTGGTACGCCACTGCAGCCGACTGTTCGTGACGGGCGCCAGCCTCTCTGTTCCGTTCTTCACCATCGTGCTGCGCAAGGGTTATGGGCTCGGCGCCCAGGCGATGGCCGGCGGCAGCTTCAAGGCCGGACTCTTCACGGTGGCGTGGCCGACGGGCGAGTTCGGCGGCATGGGTCTGGAGGGCGCGGTGAAGCTGGGCTACCGCAACGAATTGGCCGCGGTCGAGGACCCGGTCGAGCGCAAGGCCATGTTCGACAAGATGGTGGCCCGCATGTATGAGCACGGCAAGGCCATCTCGGAGGCGTCATACTTCGAGATCGACGACGTCATCGATCCCATCGACTCGAGGCGCCTCATCGTCAACACGCTGCGTTCAGTCCCTGCCCCGGCGCCGCGCACGCACAAGAAGCGATCCTGCATCGACGCCTGGTGACGACCCGGACCACCACGACGAGCGAAAACAAAACTATGTCTACATATGATGATTCCGGGCTGCTGGCCGAGGCCTGCACCAGGGCAATGGAGAACACGGGCGGTGCGCGTCCGGTGATCGGCATCGCGGGCAGCGTCGCGGTCGGCAAGTCGAGCATGGCCGCCCGACTGGCTGACTTGATGCACCTACGGGGCCTACGTGCGGAGATCGTCGGGACCGACGGCTTCCTCTTCCCGAACACGACCCTTCGCGAGCGCGGCCTGTTCCTGCGGAAGGGCTTCCCCGAGAGCTACGACGAAGCGCGCCTCGCGGCCTTCGTCCGTACTGCTCGTTCCGCGGCGCGGACCACAGAGATCCCTGTCTACTCCCATGGCCTCTTCGACATCGATGGCCTTCGGACGGCGGATCTCGGCGACGTCGTGATCGTCGAGGGTGTCAACGCGCTCCAGCCGTCGATTGCGAGGGAGCTCAGCCATCGCTTCTACCTGGAGGCCGACGAGGCCGTCGTCTATGGCTGGTTCGCGCAACGTTTCGCCGGCCTCATACGCGAAGCCGAGACTGATGAGCGCAGCTTCTACCGACAGTTCGTTCCGCTCGTCGCTGAGCAGCGTGCCGTCTTCATCCGGCAGGTCTGGGACGGCATCAATGCCGTAAACCTGCATGAGCACATCGTCCCGACGCGACCATTCGCCGATACGATTATCCATATGCGCGCAGATCATTTGATCAAGCGGATCGAACATCAGGAGCAGCCATGACCCTTCGCCTCGGCGCCCACGTCGGCCAGCAGAACATGTCGATGCAGAAGATGCGGGACACGTGGCGCCTACTCGACGAGCACCTCGACTGGATCTCCGCGTGGGACCACCTGTATGAAGCACCGCCTGCAGGGGGCACGGTTGACCATTTCGAAGCCCTGACCGTGCTTGGGGCCCTCGCGGCAGATACCAAGCGGGCGCGCCTGGGATGCCTCGTCTTCTACGTCGGCTACCGCAGCCCGGGCGTGCTGGCCAAAGCGGCGACGACGCTCGACCATCTCAGCAACGGCCGCTTCGAGCTCGGCCTCGGCGCGGGCTGGCACGCGCAGGAGGCCACCGCGTTCGGCTACGACTTCCCCTCGGTCGGCACCCGGCTCGACATGCTCGACGAGGCCACCACGATCATCCGAAGCCTCCTGACCACGGACCGCACCACGTTCTCGGGCAAGCACTTCAAGGTCGACAACGCATCGTGCCTACCTGCGCCGGTCCAGGAGCGCCTGCCGATCTGGATCGGTGGCGCAGGCGAGAAGAAGACGTTGCGCCTCGTGGCCCGACACGCCGACGGATGGAACATCGCCTACGTCGATCCGACCGAGTTCGCCCGTCTCAGCGGTGTGCTGGACGGCTGGTGCGCCACCGAAGGCCGCGCTCCTGCAGCGATCCGGCGGGGCGTGAACCTCACCTTCAACCTGGCCGCGACGCAGGCGGGTGCTGTCGCGATGCGGGAGCAGATGGAGACCCAGTGGGGCCCGACCTTCGGCCGCGTCTCCGGCGGTGCACTGCTCGGAACGCCGGACCAGGCCGTGGCCCGCATCCTGGAGTATGTGGATGCCGGGGCAGACGACGTCAACATCGCGCTCCGGGCACCCTGGGACGACGATGTGCTCCGGGCGTACCTCGACGAAGTCGTGCCGGCCGTGCGCGCCGCCGTCATCGGCGCCACCTCGAAGTAAGGACTGTGGTTCAGTTCAGGGAGCGTTCAGACGAGGAACGACGTGAACTGCCAGACCTCGTCGGGGTCGTCGGTGCGGATGACCGGGCGGTTGAAGCGCCCGAACAGCTCGCTCTCGGCCCGATTGGCGAGCGGGGTCCAGTCGACCGGCTCGCTCACGTACCGGCCCAGGTAGGGCCTTGCGATCTCGAGGATGCGCTCGTGTGGGATCTCGTCCGGAACGCAAACACCCTCTTCCGGGTTCTCGATCATCCAGACCGTCGCAGCCATGACGGAGATGGCCACCTGGACTGTGGTCGCACTCTGATGCGGCACGAGCGAGCGGGCCTCGTCGATGGCCAGCACGCTGCCGGTCCACCAACTCGTGAACGGGTGACCCATGAGCAGAATGCCCATCGCATCGGCGCCGGAGATGATCTCGTCGTTCAAGATCCGATGCCGCTCACGTGGCGGCATCACGAGATGATTGGCCTTCAGCTCATGGATCGACGCGAGGGCTGAATCGGTGGGGCAGTAGGCGTAGTGCACCGTCGGCCGGTACATGGCCCGGTCGCCGTCCCACACCGTGAGGTGGTCGGCGATGGTGAACGCCTCACCGTGGCGGATGACCATGCCGTGGATCTCGCCGAGTGGGGTCCACGACCGGACCCAGGTGTCCATTCCCATCGATGCCAGCGCGAGCTGGTTGCTCGGACCGTACTGGTGCACGTAGGCGCCTTCAGGCATCCGGCGCTCGTGGGTGCCCCATCCGAGCTCGGCCGGCGCAACGCCCTCTTCGTAGAGGCCCTCGACACTCCACGTGTTGACGAACTCACCGACTTCCCTCGGCCTGTCAGTGATCTGGGTGTCGCGCTCGGCGATATGGATGACCTTCACCCCGAGACGCATGGCCACTTCGTTGTAGGCGCGATCGGCCAGCGACGCGCCGATGGCGTCGGCCGTGGCCGGGTCGGCCACCAACGACTCGGCGAGCAACCGCTCCGCGATCGTCGTCAGTGCATCCTTCGTGAAATGCGACACCAAGCCCGGGTTGGCGCCGTGTTCGAGCACGGCCGTGGGGCCCTTCGTCGCCCATCCCGACGTGCGGCGGCGGACGTCCATGTGGCGTACATAGAGGCTCCGCTCTCGCGGATCCTGCGCCTCGGCCTCGGTGTAGGCGTCCCAGACCTCCACGCTGGTGTTCAGATAGCGGACCCCGCGGTCGTGGCACCACTGGAGCATCGTGGCGCAGTCGATGTTCCACGCCAGGTCGAGCAGGATGTCGCCGGCCGCCAGCTGGCGTCCGAGCACGTTGCCGAGCGTGTGCTGCTCGACTCGGTCGATCACGTAGCGGACGCCTTGCGCAAGTTCATCCGCGATGCGGTGGCGGTTGTCGGCGAAGTCCATGACCGTGATCTGGTCGGGACGGGCAACGTGGCGCAGGAGAAGCGGCAGGGTGCATTGCGCGACCGAGCCACAACCGAGGATGAGGATCTTGCCCGCGAACGGAACGCGGCTACTAGGGGTGAACTCCACCGGGGGAGCCTCCTTGTCGTTCGAGCGAGGACCGCGCACCCTGCGATGTGCAGGAGTTGCTTCCTCGGACCAGCGGAAAGGGGACGCGCGTCCGGCATTTGCTGTGTAGGCCGGGCAACGATCCGTCTGTGGCTCTTCCGGCGGTCCCAGTTTCGGGACGACGACGGGGTACTGGCCCGGTGGACGGCTCGGCGAGCGTACTCGATGGCACGCGAGTCGCCCGTTCGCACCCTCGGCAGTGAGTTGCTTCAGTCCCCTGCTCGTCGTGCCGATGAGTGGAGCGGACATCTCTGAACGTGCAGAACATGCCTGGACCGACGATCCAGGCACGGGTGAATCGTGCCGCCCGTTCGGAACCGACCTCGGAACAGATAGAAGCGAAAACCGGAGATCGATCTCCGGTACCACCACTCGCGAACGCCATGGGGGCATCCCTTGCTGATCGACAATCGAACGCCAATCACGACCGATCCCGTCGCCGTGCCCATTCGGCGGGGTGAGCGCCGCAAGCAGCTCACCCGTCGTCGTCTCCTCGACGCGGCCGCGGAAACCTACGCGGAGTCCGGGGTCGAGGGCGCCACGATCAGCGCCATCACGGAGCGTGCCGACGTCGGTCTCGGTACCTTCTACCTGCACTTCGAGGACAAGGATGCGATCGCGGTGGCGGTCAGTGCACTCGTTCTGCGTCGTCTCCTCGACGAGGAGTCGGTGGCTGTCGAAGCGGTGCGCAGCGTCGGCGGTGCCCCCGACCCTGTTGCCGTGCTCGCCCGCTCTGTGTGCGCAAGGTCGGCGGATACCCCCGGGCTCCTCTGCGCGCTACTGCGTTGGGAGGGGCCGAGCGGACCCCGAGCCGGCGCTGACGCCGATCAGCTCCCGGTGCGCCGTGCCATCCTCCCGCACCTTGCCGATCGCTTTCGGGACGGCATGGCCCGAGGGCTCTATCGGACCGAGGACCCCGAACTCGCGGCACATGCGCTGTTGGGGATCTTCTCCACAACCGTTCCCGCCTTCGTAGCCGCCGGACGGACCGACTGGAGCACCCTCGAGTCGTTTGTGGAGCGGGCTGCGGTTTCGATGCTGCGCCGCTGACCAACACGCGCTCGTTGCTTCTTGCGGTTGAGGCGACACGGGCTTCCGCAGCGCTGCCGGGTGGCCTGGACGAGGCCCCGACGAGGCCCCACGAAGATCGGCCCCGACGATCGGAACCTTTGCCCGCTCAGATCGGGCGAACCTTCCGATTGTCGACCCGAAAGTTCCCGACCGGATGGTCTTGGTCCTCGCTGGCCTCTGGCGGAGAGGATGGGACGGCTTTCGAACCCGCCCGAGACGTTCCGGAGGCTCCGGCCTCCCGGGTCGGCACCGTGAGCGTCGGTCCGGGTTTCGGACCCCGATAGCCTGAAACCTATGCCCGAACAACGGATCATCACGGCTGCAGATATGGATCTCATGACGCCGGCCGACCGGGCGGCGGCAGTCGAAGCGGGCACGGTCACGAGCCTCGAAGATCTTCCGAAAGCGGTCCGAGTCCGGATCGAAGCGAAGGCGGCCGAGCTCCGCCAACGGTTGCGCACCGGTAACCCTGCGTGACCCAGCGGACAGTCCGGTTCGCGGCGTCGTTCTTCCGTGCCCTCGATGCACACTTCCCCGAAGCTCGAAGCGCCGAAGGGCAACCATCTGCGACCGACTTCTTGGTCTTTGAGCTCCCACCGGTGCGTGACCTTCTGGCCGCCGACATGGAGGGCAATTCGCTCCTCGTGCCGCCGGGGGACGACATCTACGTCTACGTCGGGTCCGGAGTGTTGGTCTGGCGATTCGTGCTCTACCTGACGCTGGCCGACGACGGCGCAGTCGAGGTGCTCGACATCGAGGTCGACGGGGTCGACGACGAGCGCACCGACACGAAGACTGGTAGCTGAGACCAACCGAAGACCGCTCGACGCCCTCCGGCCCGAAGCGAGGATCGGCACTTCCTTGCTGGAGATGTCCTGACGGCTTGCGGCACCAGGGCGCCCCTGTCCGACGGGGCGCCCTGGTTCGAACCCGGTACATCCACTAGGCCAAACGCGGAGAGGGTGGGATTTGAACCCACGGTACCTTGCAGTACGACGCATTTCGAGTGCGTTCGATTCGGCCGCTCTCGCACCTCTCCCAGGGACGACAACCGGCCCGTGATCGTAGCCGGGTCTGCGGTGCCCCAAGGCCACTTTCGCGGCCCGAGCGGACGGGTCAGGCTCGGCGCTCGGCGAAGAAGGCAGTCAGCAGTTCGGCGCACGCATCGGCCCGAAGCCCCGGAGTGACCGGCATCTCATGGTTCAGCCGGGCATCTGCACAGAGGTTGTAAAGCGATCCACACGCGCCCGCCTTCGGATCGTTCGCACCGAACACCAAGCGGGCGGCCCTGGCGTTGAGCAGTGCGCCGGCGCACATCGGGCACGGTTCGAGGGTGACGACAAGTGTTGCGCCGTCGAGTCGCCAGCTGCCGACGTGCGCCGCGGCGTCACGCAGCGCGAGCACCTCGGCGTGCGCAGTGGGGTCGTTGGTGGCTTCGCGTTCGTTGTGTCGGCGGGCGATGACGACGCCGTCGAGGACGACGACCGCACCGACTGGCACATCGCCATGGGCCAGCGCCGAGCGGGCCTCCTCAAGAGCGATCTGCATGGCCATGTCGTCGGTCGTCGCTCCCGACGCGCCGATCACCTCGAAGGCATCGGCACCATCGTCGCCTGTGGCCGAGCTTGGGGACAGAGGGGCGCTCACGCGGAGGAGGTGGGATTCGAACCCACGGTGAGTTGCCCCACACACGCTTTCCAAGCGTGCCGATTCGGCCGCTCTCGCACTCCTCCTGACAGCTCGGGGCCGACGTGCGCCCGTTGTGTCGACGGGGCACGCTAGCGTGTACTCGGTCCCGCTTCTGGCGGGTTCGGACGACGGGCCGTTTGGCGCGGTCGGTCGGGCCCTGCGCAAAGGGAACCCGTGAACCGAGTCAGGGCCGGGAGGCAGCAGCTCTCAGCGGGCCATCTCTTGTGCCGCAGAAAAGTCTGGCCGGCCGCGCCGAGCGGCCCGTCCTTGGACTCCGGTCGGTTTCTCGCCGATCGGAGTGCTTGGCAGAGTTCGTGCGACGCCGACGTTCGGTTGCTCGCCATGCGGAGCGAGACCGACCGGCCGGCTGGTGCCGCCATTCCTGTCACAGCCGACCGGTACAGTCCACCGCGTGACGTACCAGTCGCTCTACCGCCGCTACCGGCCACAGCGCTTCGGCGACGTGCTCGGCCAGGACCACGTCAGCGCAACCCTGCGCAATGCCGTGCGCACCGGGAAGGTTGCCCACGCCTACCTGTTCTCCGGCCCGCGCGGTTGTGGCAAGACGACCTCGGCCCGCATCCTGGCCAAGGCCCTGAACTGCACCGACCTCCGCGACGGCGAGCCCTGCGATGTCTGCGAATCGTGTCGCCTCGTCACCAGCGGCGCATCGATGGACGTGAGCGAGCTCGACGCCGCCTCCAACAACGGCGTCGATGCCATGCGCGAGCTCGTGGCCCGTGCATCGCTCGGAACGGCCGGTCGGCGCAAGGTGTACATCATCGACGAGGTGCACATGCTCTCGACGGCGGCCTCCAATGCCCTGCTGAAGACGCTCGAGGAGCCGCCTGACCACGTCGTGTTCGTGCTGGCCACGACCGATCCGCAGAAGGTGTTGCCCACGATCCGCAGCCGAACCCAGCATTTCGAGTTCCGGCTATTCCCGCTCGACACGCTCATCGGGCTCGTGCGAGGTGTCGCTGTCGATGCCGGTCTCGGGCTGGATGAGGCCACCATCGAGGCGGTGGCCCGCAAGGGCAACGGGTCGGCCCGGGATGCGTTGTCGGCTCTCGACCAGGTGGCTGCTGCCGGTGGGATCGAGGATTCCTTCGACGTCACCGAGCTGGCTCATGCACTGGCCGAGCGGGAGGCGACGGCCGTCCTGAGCGCCGTCGATCGGGCCGTGGATCGGGGACGTGACCCCCGGCAGCTCACGCGTGACCTGGTGGAGGCGCTCCGGGAAGCGTTCCTGATGCACATGGGCCTCGTCCGGCCCGCCGCTGATGGCGAGCTGGTCCGCCGGCTCGGCCCGGCCGCGATCACGCGCGCTATCGAGCAGCTCGGTGAGGCGCTTGTCGTCATGCGCGACTCATTGGATCCTCGTATTACCCTCGAAGTCGCCCTTGTCCGCCTGGTCCGGCCCGATCTGGACACGTCGCCGGCGGCGCTGGCCGAGCGGTTGGAGCAGATCGAGCGTCGTCTCGCCGTCGGCGGTGTCGAGTCCACCATGCTTCCCGTGCCGCCGGTCGTCACGGCGCCGCTGCCTATCCCCACCGAGCCATTGCTGTCGCAGCCGGGTCCCCGACCGTCGACCACACGCACGGGAACCAGCGCGGCGGAAGCGGAACACGTCGCGCCGACCGACCGACAGGCGGAGGCAGCCGATCAGCCGACCGACACACCCGCTCCGGTCCCGCCGCCCTCCCTGCCTCTGCTCACCACCGCGCCGCCGCCCGGCCCCGCGCCACGGGCCGACATGCC
>JAYUDQ010000274.1:0-2120 GCA_043739745.1 Acidimicrobiia bacterium
AGGGTGTCCTCGTGCGCTGCGTGGCGAAGGTGTTGGGTCCGCTGACCGCCCTTGCCGTCACCGGTGTCCTGCACGGCCGTTCGGCGCCGTTCGTCTACGTCACCGGCGAGGACATCGGCATGCGGGTCGGTGCATTGCATCGGCTGCTGCGGAGGCACGATCGGGTCGTCGCCGTCGTGCATCAGATCGACACCCCGAAACGGCGAGCCATCTTCCGCCGCCTCGGCCACCGCCCGTTCCGCGCCATCATCGTGGTCGGGACCGAACAGCGGCGGATCTTCGTCGATGAGCTCGGCTTCCCGGGCGACAAGGTCGTGTTCCTCCATACGTGGATCGACGAGCACTTCTGGCGGCCGGACCACGCGGCGCCATCGGACAGGGCGGACACCTCAGCCGACGCGGAGGTTCCCGCGGCGGGCACGTACGCGCTCGCGGTCGGGATGGAGAGCCGTGACTATCCAACGCTGCAGGACGCGATCGCAGGCACCGAGCTTCGGGTGCACGTCGTCGGCTCCGGCTGGTCGGCCGGTGCCGGCTACGGCGCCGCGTCGGGCATCCGGACCACCGACCACCTCACCGTCGGTTCGGGCTACTCGACCCCGTCGTTGCGGGACCTCTACGCCGGGGCGCGTTTCGTGGTGGTCCCGCTGCACGACGTCGCCTACGCCGCCGGTGTCACCGCCGTGCTCGAGGGCATGGCCATGGCGAAGGCAGTCGTCGCCTCCGACAGCCGGGGTGTGCGCGACTACCTCCGCGATGGTCGGCTCGGGCGAGTCGTTCCCTGCGGTGACCCGGGCGCGTTGCGCATCGCGCTGCTCGGATTGTGGAATGCACCGGACGAGGCCTCCCGTTGCGGCGAGGAGAACCGGGCGTGGCTGGAGCGGACCGCGACCACCGATCGCTATGTGGCCGAGGTCGCTTCGCTGCTCTCGGGTTCGTAAGGGGCTCTCGGGTTCGGAAGGGGGCTCTCGGGTTCGGAGGGGACTCTCGGGTTCGGAAGGGGGCTCTCGGGTTCGGCCGGAATCGGTCAAGCACATCCCCTCGATCGTCGATACTTTCACTGTGTCGCGTCGCGTGATGCCGTCACATCCCCTGCCATGGCCAAGATCGCCTACCTCTCGATGATCATCGCCATCATCGTGATACCCGTTCGCATGTCGCGCCGCTCCACCGAGCGCGGACCGAGGCGGGCCGTCTCGCTCTACGTCATCGCCTGTGTCGGGTACTACTTCGGTCTCGCCTACGTGATCCCGAAACTCGGATGACGGCCGCAGCACTCGTCGACCCGACGGTCGAAGCGACGATCCAAGTGACGCTGGTCGGCAGTGAACTCGACAACCCGCCGGTCGTGTCGGGATATGCCCACCACTGGCCGACTCCGCGACGCCGTCACGGCCGTCGCAAGGCCATGCTGCGTTGGGCGCTCATCTCCGGGGTGCTCTTCGTCTCGCTCGTGCTCGCGGTTGCGGTGACTCCGGCGCTTGCTCTCGTCCCGGCGTTCGTCGTACTGGGCGCGTGGGCGCTGGTCGCACTGCCGTTCGGGCTGCTGACCCCCATGGTCGTCGGGATCCTGCTGTCGACGAACGCGCCGGGCCTGCACCCGTCGGAAGATCGGTGGCGCTCGCCGCTGTACTCGGTCGGCAAGATCCTCTACACGGTGATGCCGATCAAGCTGGCCGTGGCGGACATCCTCATCGGCGCGTTGGTCGTCCGGGCCGTGATGGTCATCGTGCTGAACGACTGGGGTGCAGGTCGGGATCGGCGCCCGCCGCGGCCGTTCGCCCAGGCCGCTCTGGTCGGACTCGGTGCCATCCTGACGTGGACGGTCATCGGGATCGGGACCGGGGGGAGCTTCAAGAACATGCTCTGGCAGGTCCGCCCCCTGATGTGGATGCCCTGCTTCGCCATCGCGGCATCTGTCGCCGCCGCGACACGGCAGGGAATCGCCCGCTTCCGCACGGCAATCCTCGTCGCTGGCGTGGTCAAAGCCGTCGAGGGCATCTACTTCTACTTCGGTGTCGCCAAGCCGCGGCACCTCGACGTCGCGTACGTGACGACCCACAGCGACTCGGTGCTGTGGGCCGTGGCCACCGCCATCGTCGTCGCCGACTGGGTCGAGG
>JAYUDQ010000275.1:0-2114 GCA_043739745.1 Acidimicrobiia bacterium
ATGGGATCCGGACGCCACGCCGACGGCGTCGCGGTCGAAGCGTCGATCGGTGCGTACCTGGCGCTCATGTCGTTCGTCCCAATCAGTGAGGTGTATTGATCATGGACCTCGTTGAGGTCTGTTGATGAAATGAGCCCCGCGTTCGGTGGAGGCGGGCTCCTGGATTCAAGCGATGCTGAGTGTTTCGAAGCGGAGGGTCGAGCCACCCCCTGCATTGGATGCCTGGGCCGCGGGGAGCTTGCACCAAAATGGCCCCGCATGGAGCTGCTCTTGCTGTCGAACTCCACCAACTATGGGGCCGAGATGTTCGCCCACGCGGCGGCAGCGTTCGAGGAGGTGGCCGCGGGAGCCACCGTCACCTTCGTTCCGTATGCGCTCGCGGACTGGGACGACTACGCGGACCGGGTGACGGCCGCGCTCGGCGCGTTCGGGATCGACGTCGCTTCCGCGCACCGGTCTGACGCCCCGGACCGGGCGATCCGCGACGCCGAAGTGGTGATGATGGGTGGTGGCAATAGCTTCCGGCTGCTCGATGCGCTCTACGGCCTCGACGTCATCGACGATCTCGGAGCACACGTCCGCGCCGGCACCACGCGCTACATGGGCGCGTCGGCCGGGACCAACGTCGCGTGTCCGACGATCCGCACGACCAACGACATGCCGATCCGTCAACCGCCGAGCTTCGCCGCGCTGGGGTTCTTGCCATTCCAGATCAACCTCCACTACGTCGATGCCGATCCGGCTTCGACGTTCATGGGTGAGAGCCGGGAAGAGCGCATCGGCGAGTTCCTCGAAGAAAACCACTGCCCGGTGCTCGCGATGTACGAAGGCTCGTGGCTCAGGGTCACCGGCGATACCGCCACGGTCACCGGTCCGGCCCGCCTCTTCCAGCGCAGCGGCTGCGAGGCGTTCGACGACGGCGTCGACGTCTCCGAGCTGCTCCAACTGACTCCCATGTTCGACGGTGGACGGCGTCTCCAACGCGGCGACTCCGCCTGACACCCGCGGCGGACGTTCTGCACGAGAGCGTGACCGCACCCGGGATCAAACCAGGGACGAGCCGACGATCGGTAGATGCTCAACCTCAACGCCTATGAGTGCGCGTTCCTAAATCACGCGCACGTTCTGTGCTTCCTCGCCCTTCTTGCCGGGTGCCACGTCGAACTCGACGCGCTGTCCCTCGTCCAGGCTCTTGTACCCGTCGCCCTGGATGTTGGAGAAATGAACGAAGACATCGTCACCCTGCTCGCGCGAGATGAAGCCGAATCCCTTTTCTGCGTTGAAAAACTTCACTGTCCCTTGTGCCACGAATACTCGATTCTCCGCGCGACAAGCCAACCAGTTCGGCCTGCTCACACCAAAGACTGTACTCACGGATTTCGTCGCCGCTCCCAACGAGCGCAGGTACGTCACCCGGAGCGCAACGCATGACAGAATTCGCACGCCAGAGATGGCTCTGGCGATCACATGGCGCTGGATCTCGGACGTTCCTTCGAAGATCGTGTCGTTCCTCTTGGCCTGTCCGCGTCATCGACCTCAGTCCGCTGATGCGAAGATTCCCTACGGCGTCGGTTCCCATCGACGCGGTCCGGCAGAGTTGTAGGGATGAAAGTAGGGATGCCAACGGGCAGCCCCATCGGATGTCGCTGGCAGGTTGGCGAGGTGCGCGCTTCGTGCCAGTCGCGGTCGCTCCCCCGGCAGAGGAACCAAGCCGCATTCGGAGCCGTCGCGTGCGACATCGAGATCATCAAGGACCCGCGGCTGGCATGCCCGTTCGAGGAACCGCCCGCCGACGACGAGCGGGGCGCGGCTCGAGGAAGAAATGGACACCCGTGCCGACGGTCGTCGACCCGGAGTGTGAACGAGAACTTCTTGCTGGGTGATGCGGGACTCGAACCCACGCCCTCTGCGGCGCGAAAGCCTCAGGGCTGTATTTGGGGGGACGTCCGCTGACAATACGTCCGGGTCAGAGAGTTTTGCGACCGTCGAAGAATCCTGTGCGCCCCTCGACGTGTCGGTAGAAGCCTGAGAGAGTGGTGGTGGGCAGCCAGAGGATCAGAGGTGCACGATGGCGGAGAGCGTCTACAAGGTTGTCGAGCTGGTGGGGACGAGCA
>JAYUDQ010000276.1:0-2107 GCA_043739745.1 Acidimicrobiia bacterium
TCGCTCACCTACCGCTACTCCTACACCGGCGAGGTGCAGGCGCCTCGGGGGTCCCAGCACCCGTCGCTCGCTCCGTTCGAGCTCTATGCGACGGTCGACGGCGACTGCGCCATAGCTGCGCCGACCGCTGGGCAGTGGGGGTTCCTTTGCGACGTGATGGGACGGCCCGATCTGGTCGACGACCCGCGCACCAGCAGCGCCAATCGGCGGGCCATCAACCGGCCGTTCGTCACCGAGGTCGTCGAGGGCTGGACGCGCCCGCTGCGCACGGAGCAGGTGATCGCAAGGCTGGCCGGTCGCGTCCCCGTCGGCCCGGTGAACAACGCGCCGGCACTCTTCGCCAGCGAGCACGTCCGCTCACGCGAGATGCTCGTCGCGGTCGAGCACCCGGGCTCGGACCGGCCAGTCGTGGTGCCGAACACGCCGATCCGCTTCACCGAGACGAAGAGCGGCGTGTACCGCCGACCGCCGAAGCTGGGGGAGCACGGGCAGGAGATCCGCGACGAACTGGACACCGGTGAGCGCTCGTGATCCGCACCTCTGAAATGTCCGGTCGATCGCTGACTCCGTCCGCGGCGGATCGGCACCGCGCGCCGGTCAGGCCGACCTACCCGAGGCTCCCTGCCGAGGTTGACCGCGGCGGATCGGAGAAGGCGGCACCGGCGTGGTCTCACTCCGAACGGTCACACGATGGCGTTCGGAGCGGAGTTGCGCGCGGGATGTGGTTCCCGGACGTCGAGCCGTGTCCCGATCCGCCGCGGTCGGTTTGGGCTCGTCGGTCCTGCGTGTGCCGATCCGCCGCGGTCGCTCGCAGGATGCACGGTCGCCGCGCGTGAATCGCACATCCGAAGTGCTGGCTGCGCGATGTGCGGCGGACGGCGAGTTCCGGCTTGCGTCGCGCTACTGGAACGGCGGGTTGCGGCTGATCATCGGTGACACACTTATGGCAGTGACACTGACAGAAGGTGCAGTCGCGCCGGGCGATCCGGGTGAGGGCGACGGCGTTGTCACGCTGAGCGGGTCTGTCGACCTGTGGGACCGGCTGCTCGCTGCGGTGCCTGCGCCGTACTTCCACGACATCGCACCGGCCCAGGCCTTCGGGCTCGGCCGTTCCGGGCCCGAGCTCCCGTACTGGCAGTACTGGCCGGCCATCCAGCGGGCGGTCGAACTTCTCCGGGAACCGGCCGTCGGCGACACAGTCCGGGCACATCGCACCGGAACGGCGGATTCAGAGCACGAAAACGGCGAGGTGCGCGGGCAACATCGTCGAAGTGCGCGGTCCCACGGCGGCTCGGCCCGGCCCGAGGCCCGATTCGACTCGCCCGTCGGCCGCTACGTCCACCTCGACCTCGACGGACACGACCACCGGATCTACTTCGAGGAGGCCGGCCAGGGCATCGCGCTCCTCCTCCAGCACACGGCCGGTTCGCACGGTACGCAATGGCGCCACCTGTTCGAGTGCCCAGAGATCACGGACCGCTTCCGGCTGATCGCCTACGACCTGCCCTTCCACGGCAAGTCCGTCCCGCCCACCACCCGCGATTGGTGGGCCGAGGAGTACCAGCTCAAGGGCGCCTACCTGCGGCAGATCCCGGTTGCCCTGAGCGCGGCTCTTCAACTGGAGCAGCCGGTCTTCATGGGCTGCTCCGTCGGCGGGCTGCTTGCCCTCGATCTCGCCGCCCACCATCCGGACGTGTTCCGCGCCGTGATCTCCCTCGAAGGTGCGTTGCATGTGGGTGGCGACCCGGAGTCGCTTCTCGGCTTCTGGCACCCACAGGTGAGCAACGAGTCGAAGGCCCGCATGATGCAGGGTCTCACCTCGCCGACATCGCCCGAAGCGCTGCGCAAGGAGACGATCCAGATGTATGCGGCGGGTTGGCCGCCGGCGTTCCTCGACCTCCACTACTACATGGTCGACTACGACCTCCGGGATCACGCCGCCGACATCGACACGGCACGGGTCGGCGTGCACATCCTCTCGGGCGAGTACGACTACAGCGCCTCGCCGGCCATGGGCCGCGCCGCGCACGAAGCCATCGCCGGGTCGACGTTCGCCGAGATGCGCGGACTGGGCCACTTCCCGATGTCCGAGGATCCCGAGTCGTTC
>JAYUDQ010000277.1:0-2104 GCA_043739745.1 Acidimicrobiia bacterium
CCGCCAGCAGCCTCTTCGAACGGATTCACGTTCATGACGAGCGTGGTCGAATCGGGCCGGTCCGGGCTCACGAACGCGTACACGTCCGTGAGGTCGGCGACCGGGTCTTCGGAGATGGCCGGAGCCTCTCGGTGGCTTGAGGCTGTTGCCGGAAGCATCGCTGCGAGCGCGAGCCCGGTTGCGATGCCCGCTGCTGGCAGCAGCCTTCGTAGGAGGATTCGCTTTTGTCGCATTCGGGGGGTGGTCCTTTCGGTGGATGGAGTTCTGGTTGCCTGGCGTCGGATTGCCGACTACCGGGGTGCTGCCGAACGCAACGCGTCCGACTTGGTACGCGTACGTACCAAGATCTGCCAAGAGGGCTTCAGGGGACTACAGATCCGGAGGGTCCCACGCCGTCAGACGTGGAAAACGGGAGTCACGGCGCCGCCGATGTCGCTCGGGCGAGACCGATGACCGTCCAGCCATCGGCGACCGGAGCCGCAACGACGCGCATCGGAACCGGTCCGCTCAAGGTCACAACTCGGGCCCACGACAACGCCGATCCACCGAAGCCGGCGATGATCGGCTCGGGCTCGTCAAGCGCATCGAGGTCGCCGACACCATCGGCCACTTCGGTTCCGTTCTTGTGGCAGAGGGCCTCGCCGAGGCCGACGACTCCGAGAAGCCCGCTCGCGTACTCGTTCGTAGGTGGTCCGCACTGCTGACGGCTCTCGGCCCACTTGAGCACTGCGGCCCGGACCTGGCCGTCGGACACGGGCGAGCGGTCCGGGAAGTGCTGCACCACCGAGCGCCGGACCCAGCTCACCAGATGCGAACCATTCTCGATCGTGGCCGGAAAGGTCACCGTTGCGGTCGGTGAGACGAGCCCGACGATCTCGCTGATGCGCGCGGTCTGCACCACGTCGACGGTCACACGATCGGCAGTACTGTCCTTCAGCCGGAAGGACTTCCAGCCTCCGGCGGCGAACTGCTCGGCGAGGGCTGCGGGCCCAGCCAGCCGGGCGCGGTCAGCGGCCGACAGGAACGCCCACGCTCCGGTGAAATCACCGCCGATGGCTCGATCGAGGAACCCCGTCGCGGCGTCTCTCGCAGTCGCTGCGGATGCGGACTTCGATGCGACCGAAGCAGGAACCGTCGAGCCTTGAGCCGCAGCCGCAAGTGCAGTCGTCGGTACGACGAAGTCAAGCCCGGCGACCCGGCGCCCTTTGCCCGCCGCCGGGACCGTCGAAGGTCGATTTGGCAATGCAACGGTCGCATCGGTTTGTGCCGGTGCAGCTGCAGTTCCGCCACCGGACGAGCACCCGGCGAGCGAGACCAAGCCAGCGATTGCTGCTACGCCGAAGGTCTTTCTCGACATCGCCTTGACCGTGCCGAGCTTTGGTGGATTCATTCGCAAGCCCGTTCCTATCCGTCGTTGCTTCGATGAAGAACCCTGGTAGCGACGTTGCCCCCTTGTGGTTCCGATCGAATGGTCTTCGCTGCCGATCGTCATCTGGATGCCTGCGAAGAAGGATTTGATCCGACCGGCCGGCGGCTCGTAGTGGTCATGAATTCCGGCCATACCCTGGTCATGGCCACGGCAAACGTGGTTCCCGCGAAGCAAAGACATGCCAACGGAGAGGCATTGCAGAGGGCAGTTGTAACGGTTGCGAATACCTGCGGCACGATAGGCACGTGATCGACGTCATCCTTCCGGCCCTCAACGAAGAGCTCGCGCTACCCCCGCTGCTTGCGGCATTCCCCGCCGGCTATCGGGCGATCGTGGTGGACAACGGCTCCACCGACGCAACGGCGCGCGTCGCAGCCGCCGCCGGCGCGCTCGTGGTGCACGAGCCGATGCGTGGCTTCGGTGCCGCGTGCGCAGCTGGCCTGCACGCGGCCACGAGCGACGTGGTGTGCTTCATGGATGCCGACGGTTCGCTCGATCCGGCGCAGCTTCCCATGGTGGCGGACCCCGTAGTCGCCGGTCGGTCCGACATGGTGCTGGGTGCGCGAATCCCCGAGCGAGGCGCATGGCCGCCGCACGCGCGGTTCATGAATCGGGTGCTCGCGTTCGAGTTGCGCCGTCGGACCAAGGCACCGCTCCACGATCTCGGTCCGATGC
>JAYUDQ010000278.1:0-2104 GCA_043739745.1 Acidimicrobiia bacterium
TGCACTCTGCGAAGGACGCATACTCGCCCAAGCTGCAAGCCCTGCACGACGGGTTGCGCCACATGGACATCCGCACCGACGACTCTGCGAACGAGACGACGCTGCACCCGCTCATCACGACCCATCCGACGGGGGGCAAGCAGGTGCTGTTCTTCAACCAGGCATACGTGCGCGGCCTCGAAGGGGTGGAGGACGAGTCGGCCATGTTGCTGCGACTGCATCACCACTCGACCGATCACCGGTTCTGCGTGCGCCACCGTTGGCGCGCCGGCGATGTGGCGATCTGGGACAACCGGGCCACGCAGCACCTCGCCGTCAACGACTACGGAGGCCAGCGCCGCGAGCTGCACCGCACCACGGTGGCGGGAGCGCGGCCGACTGCCGGCACCTGAAGGCTGCTGGCTGAGCCCCAGTAGCGTCACCTTCGTGAACGCCGCCGAGGTGCTGTGGACACCGCCGGCCGATGTGCGGGCGACCACGCGGGTCGGTTCGTTCCTGCGCTGGGTCGAGGCCGAGCGGGGCCTCGCGTTCGAGACCTACGAGAGCCTCCACCGGTGGTCGGTGGACGACCTCGCCGGGTTTTGGTCCGCGGTGGCCGGCTGGGCTGGGGTCGAGTTGCCCGGCCAGGTGATCGCCTCCACGGAGATGCCCGGAGCCCGGTGGTTCCCGGCCGCCGCCGTCTCATACGCCGAACACATGCTGCGCCTCGGTGACGTCGATGACGACACCGTGGTGATCCTCGGCCGGTCCCAGAGTCGGGGCGATGTCGACTTCACCGCACGGGAGCTGCGGCAGGCGGTGGCCGCGTGTCGCTCCGGCCTCGTGTCCCTCGGCGTCGGCCTCGGTGACCGCGTCGCCGCCTACCTTCCGAACATCCCCGAGACCGTGGTGCTGCTGCTGGCCACGTCGTCGATCGGCGCGATCTTCACCTCGTGCGCCCCGGAGTTCGGCACCCGCTCGGTGGTGGACCGGCTGCGCCAGGTCGAGCCGAAGGTCCTGGTCGTCGTCGATGGCTACCGCTACGGGGCGAAAGCGATCGATCGCCGGGCCGAGGTCACGGCCATCCGAGCTGAGCTGCCGTCGCTGGTCGCCACGATCGTGGTGCCCTACCTCGATCCCGGCCTCGACGTCGCGGCGACCTTCCCGGGTGCGTTGTCGGCGGACGCGGTGTTCGTTCACGTCGACACCGACAACGTCGAGTGCGTGCCGGTGCCCTTTGACCACCCGCTCTACATCCTCTACTCGTCGGGCACGACGGGGGCGCCGAAGCCGATCGTGCACGGCCACGGCGGCATCCTCCTGGAGCACATCAAGGCCCTCGCATTGCACTGCGACCTCGGTCCGGGGCAGCGATTCTTCTGGTTCTCCACGACCGGCTGGATGATGTGGAACTTCTGTGTCTCCGGTCTGGCCGTCGGCGCGGCCATCGTCTGCTTCGACGGTGATCCAGGTTGGCCAGACCTCCGTACCCTGTGGGCCGTCGCCGCCGACACGAAGACGACGTTCTTCGGGGCGTCCGCTCCGTTCCTCCTCGCGTGCCGCGGGTCCAGTCTGCACCCCGCAGTCGACCACGATGTGTCCTCGATCCGCGCCATCGGTTCCACCGGCGCGCCGCTCAGCGCCGACGGCTTCCGGTGGGTCACAGCAGAGCTCGGCGGTCAGGTGCAGCTGTGCTCGATCTCTGGTGGCACCGACGTGTGCAGCGCATTCGTCGGTGCGTCACCGCTCGTGCCCGTGCGGGCGGGGGTGATCTCGTGCCGGTGCCTCGGTTGCGCAGTTGAGGCGTTCGCTCCGAGCGGCATCGCGCTGGCCGCCGGGGCGGTTGGCGAGCTGGTCATCACGAAGCCGATGCCGTCGATGCCCGTGGGCTTTTGGGGTGACGCCTCCGGCGAGCGGTTCCGTGCCGCGTACTTCCACGACTTCCCCGGCGTGTGGCGCCACGGCGATTGGATCGCCTTCGACGCCGACGGCGGCTGCGTCATCTCTGGTCGGTCCGACGCCACCCTCAACCGCGGCGGAGTGCGCCTCGGGACTGCCGAGCTGTATGCCGTCATCGAAGACGACCCCGGCGTGGCCGACAGCCTGGTCGTCCACCTCGAGGACC
>JAYUDQ010000279.1:0-2103 GCA_043739745.1 Acidimicrobiia bacterium
GCCACCTCGTTCCTGCGTGGTCAGCCGCTGATCGTCCTGCCGGGTCGATGTAGCGTTCGATGCGCAAGACCTTGACGTTGGAGTGGCAGGCGCGGGGCCGCAACGAGAGTTTGAGCGGCGCAGGGCGAAGCGAGACGAGCGCATCGAGCAGAAGTGGGGCCGGCTGGCTCCCGTAGCCAAGTTCCTCAGCGATGAACCGCAACATACGTCGGCGTTCAGCGAGGGCGCCGACGGCGAGCGCTGCCCGGCTACTGCTTGCTGTCGACACCGACCATACTGTGCGGGCGTGGTTCATCGGCATGAACCCGCAGCTCGACGATGAAGCGCCGATCGACGCCATCGCATCCGGTGACACCAAGGCCGTACTCGCCGCCGCCCGATCCTTCATCGATGGTGCATGACTGCGATCGCAACCGTCGATGCGTGGGAGTCAACACGTACGATCCGGCTCAGCCCGGCGGCAGCTCCTCGGGCCCGGTGGTGTGGGAACTGACCTGCAGATGCGCTTCCATCGCCCCGTGCTCACGGAGGTAGTCGCGCATGTAGGGCACAGCGAAACCAACCAAACCGCGGCCGACCGACCCGATCATCTGTGCGTCGAGCAGTCGTTGCCGGTAGACGCCGGCGTACTTGACCTCGACATCGAGGCGCGCGGCGATATCGGCGATTCTGGAAGGTCCGTCGTCGTTTGCCATTGCGAGCAGAAACGTCCGATCGACGTGTGAGAGGTCCCGCAGGGCTGGCTCATGCACAAGAGACCCCATCCGGCGAAGCGCTGCCGGTACGCCACCTTCTACGTCGGCCACGGTGACGTCAACTTCGTTCGGGTGTTGTCGCCAGATGTGATGGCCGACCAGTTGAATGAGGAACGGATAGCCACCCGTGGCTGCCGCAGCGAGCGCACATGCCTCGGCCCCGATCGTGCGGCCGACTGACTCGACGGTCTGCCGAAGGGTTCGTTCGACCTCGCCGTACGCGACCGCTCCGAGTGTGTACCGGTCGGCTCGCCGCAAGAAGGTGAGGACGTCGTCGTTGAGCAAATCGCTCACCTCGCTCGGCAGCCCGGCGGCCGCGAACGCAATCTCACGATCCTCGCGGATCAGATGTTGAAGTGCCGTGAAGAAGTCCCGCATCTCGTCGGCTTGACGGTGGTGCATTTCATCCAACGTGATCAACAGGCCGGTGCCGTTGTTGGCGAGAAGCGCGCACAGAAGTTCCAGTTGGTTACGCAGGCCTGCAGCGACGACGTGTGAGTTGGTGCTGTCCCACGACAGGCCGCCGATCCCGAACGGTCCGGTCACTCCGGTCACGTTCGACTTCTTGCCCTTCGGGTCATGTTCGATGAGGAGTGCAGGAAGGTGTTGCGTGACAAGGCGGGTGATGAAGCCCTTGGTCGCCGTTTCGTCGATGACCATCCAGCCGCGTCCTTTGGCTATGTCGCCGACCTCGTTCAACATGACGGTCTTGCCTGTACCCCGGGCACCCGTGTAGAGAGTCGCACGCCCCAACGCACCGGGGCCGTTATCGATCGCGTCGGCGAACTCCGCGAGAATGTCGTCGCGTCCAGCCAACACGGGCGGCGAGTTGCCGAAGCCAGGCGTGAACGGATTCTTCATCGGGCGGATCTTATCCATCCGTTTAGTATTCTTTAGTCTGTTGAGAATGTTGAGGAATGTTGAGGAAGCTTGAGGAAGCTTGAGGAAGCTTGAGAGGATAGCGGGGCCCTCGAGTTGCTGGTTGCGGTCCCGACTGAACAGTTCCCCGCAGGCCACGATCGGCACGTGACTCTCACCGTGACACCGAGGGCCGAACCGACGCCACGGGGGAGCAATCTTGCCGCACGGCAGCTCTTTGCAGCCGGCTCTTACGGGCCGGACCACGTCGCGGAGTCGGTGCCCTTCTTGGTCAGTTTGGCGATGGCGACCTGCTTGGTCGCGCTCGGTCCGCCAACGACCTGGGCGATCAGGGTCGCTTCGCCGGGGCGCTGCGCTTTGACGACAGTCAGATTGGTGAGGAACGACCCGTTGTCGTCGGTGATCACCGTCATGCTGCGGCCCCTGCCGTCGCTCCAGCCGAGCACGACCGCGACCTTCGCCGGGAACC
>JAYUDQ010000280.1:0-2092 GCA_043739745.1 Acidimicrobiia bacterium
CTTGCGCGGACCTGTTCCGTCGATGACGATGCACGGGGCGTCGATGGGGGCGTAGGGACGTCCGAGGGCGGAGATCACGCGGGTGCCCCGGCCTTCGACAGGACCAAGGTTTACGAAGAGCACCTGGTCGTCGAGGTGATGGACGATTTTTCCCAGGGCGTGACGACAGCGGACGAGATCCGTTTGCGAGAACTGGCATTCGAAGACGGAGTACTGCAAATGGTCCCCGTACCCGCACATGGTTTTGTGCACCCTGCGCAGGCGCGCATCATTCGAGATGTCGTAGGTGACGAGGAACGTGTTGCGCAGGCGGACACTCCTTGCGTTCCGGGGTGTCCTGTGTGTCGGCGGATACGGCTTGAGAGTTTATGGGCCCTTCAGGAGCGTCTGCACGTCGCGGGCGCTGTGGAGAACGGCGATGACTGTCAGCGGGGAGGCCGCGGGGTCGTAAACAACGAGATATCGGTACACGCTCCAGAACTTCAGCGGCCGAGCGGTCAGATCTTCACGCTTGTGGCCGATCTGAGGCATGGTTGCGAGGTGATTCATGGCGCCATAGAGCGCATCCTTGACGCGGCGGGCAGCTCCTTCGTTGTCGGCGGCGATGTGGTCGAGAATCCCTGCGAGTTGCGCTTCTGCAGTCGGCGTGAGGCGGAACAGGGCGCCCATCAGGCACGTTTTTTCGCGCGCTCGTTGATGCCTTCTTCGAGCTTGTCAAACGCCAAGTCCCCGTCATTGAGCTCGCCCCGTTGCGCTTGCAGCCAGCCCTGCTCTATCTGTTCACGCCACGCCAGGCGCGTCTCGTCCTGCTCTTTGAGCAATCGAAGACTCTCGCGAATCACTTCGCTCGCGTCGTTGAAAACGCCGCTCTCGATCTTGTCGCCGACGAATTTCTCAAGCTCTGGTGTCAGTGATATGTTCATGCTGCCCTCGAGGACGCCAGCCCTGCTGCTCTATTCCAGACGGTCAGTTTAACATCGTCGGAATCACGCGAGGTCCCTTCCAGGATCATCGACTGCCACGAACAGGCCGAGGCCGAAATGTGCGCCGTAGCCCAACGCGATGGGCCCACGCACCGGCTCCCCGAAGACGAGGCGTGCCCCAAACGCCAGGTCCGGCCCCCGGCGGCCGCCTCCGTTGAAGCGACGACGACGGAAGCGAGACCACGTCGCTCGATCGCCTACCGCAGAAACTTCGACCGGACTGACATCTAAGAGCTGCTCGCAGCCACGGCGCAATTGATCCTGAACTGTGTCGACATCGACGCCGCGGACGACCTTCGGGTGCCGCACCGGCACGTAGGGCGTAAGGCTCTCCCAAACGCAGCTTTCTGCGAGCGCGGGTGCATATGGTTGCCGCATGCCGCCAAAATCCGCAGGTTGGCCGAGGGCTGTCAGGACGAGTTCAAGGTCGTGGCCACCTTGGCCCCACAGTCGTCGCAGTCGCTGCAACGCGATCACATCTTCGCGGTCGAATCCGTTCTTAGCGGAGATGACAAGGTGGTCGATGAAGCCACGTTCGCGATTAGCCGGATCGTCGCTGCTCGACAGATACATCGCGTGTCGATGGTTTTCTTCTGATCCAGCGTGCCCGGAGAAGACCGGCTTGGCGTTACCCGTTACTTGCTTCGATTGCGACATTGCTGACACTCGCAGCCGCTCACCGACCAACAACGCCTCGTGCAGACGTGGAAGCACAGCAGATCGAATGGCGAACCGCGCGACTGTCGGGCGAACGGAGATCCTCAGTTGAGACGACGGCACGACTGCGCGACGGAACGGTGGATGCGCGAAGACGTAACGGGCCAGACGGGTCCCGGGAATCGTCGACCATCCTTCGTCGCGGTACCGATCGCCATCAAATGTGAGCACGTCCCATAGAAGGCGCGGGACGTCCTTGCCTTTCTTGGACGTTGGCTGGTCCTTCCCCCAGGCCGTGAGTTCATCGGCAGACGACAGCGCCAAAAGCGTCGTGGCCTCTGACCGTCCGTTGCACTCATCAGGCCAACAGTCCCAACGGTCGCCGGCGACGTCGACCACGTCAACGTCGGCCCAGGACTCCGCGCGTCCGACGTACGACACGCGGCGGCAAA
>JAYUDQ010000281.1:0-13553 GCA_043739745.1 Acidimicrobiia bacterium
CGGCACCTGCGGGCAGCGGCACCGGCGTCGGGACCGAGCCGGCCGTCGCAGACACGACGCTGTCGGTCGCGGCCGCAAGTGACGCGGTCGACGCCGCGCACAAGGCGGTCGTCGCGCAATTCCTCAGCGGACCGCCGGCCAAGACGGCAGGTCTTGGTGGTCAGAACTTGGACCCGACGATGGAGAACGGCGTGAAGGTCTTCAACCTCACGTCGAAGGTCGTGCAATGGGAGGTGTCGCCGGGAAGGACATATGAGGCGTGGACCTACAACGGGGTCGTGCCCGGCCCACAGATCCGGATCAAGCAGGGCGAGACGGTGAAGGTGCGGCTGAAGAACGACCTCCCGCAGTCCACATCGATCCACTTCCACGGCCTCGAGATCGCCGACAACAAACAGGACGGGGTGACGTTCGTGACCCAGGATCCCGTCAAGCCGGGCGGGACGTTCGAATACACGCTCACCCCGCTGAACTGCGGCAGCCACATGTACCACTCGCACCACGCCGCCGACGCGCAGGTTCCCCTCGGACTGCAAGGTGCGTTCATCGTGGACTGTACGACGACGCCGGTTCCGGCGTTCGCGGCGCACGACTCGGACTACACCGAGATACTGCAGGACGGCCCGCTCGGATTCGGGATCAACGGCAAGGGCTTCCCGGCGACGGCGCCGATCGTTGCCAAGGTCGGCGAGCGCACGCTCGTGCGGTTCATGAACGAGGGTCTCATCATCCACCCGATGCACCTGCACGGGCATCGCATGACCGTGATCGCCAAGGACGGCAACTTCCTGCCCGCACCGTACGACGTGGACACGCTGACCGTCGCCCCGGGGGAGCGCTACGACGTGATCGTCACCAGCCTTTACACCGGGGTATGGGCATTCCACTGCCACATCCTGACCCATGCCGAATCCGACCAAGGGCTGCACGGGATGACGACCGTGTGGATCGTCAAGCCGTGAGCGTGCAATCCGCGACCGCGTCGCAATGGTGCCGGCGCCTGTTGGGTGTGATGGGCGCCGCCGCGGCCGTCGTGGTGCTGTCTACGACTGCGGCGCGAGCGGCCCAGGCACCGGTCACGGTGACCGGTGTGCGTCTCGAGACCTCGCACGACGCGACCGGCAGCTACACCTACACCGCGACCGTCGTCGACGCGAACGGCATCGCGGTGCAGGGCGCGAGCCTGGACATCGGTGGCCTGGCCGCCGATCCCGACATCCGCCTGCCGACGACGGACATGACGGTGACGAAGGACCCGACGCAGTACTCGGCCACCGTGCGGTTCCCGGCCAAGGGGGATTGGATGCTGGTCGTGCGAGTGCACGGACCGACGCAACTCGTCGACGTCTTCACCGAGCGCATCGATGCTGCGCCCATCGCGGGCTCGCACCACGATCTCGCGTCGAACCCGGCGAAGCGGGCCATGCTGGCCGACGATCCAACGTTCTATGACCGGTACAACCCGTACAACCCGGTCCCTGGCACGTCGACGGGAAGCCCGGGAGGCACCGTCGGCGTGACCGATGCCGCCCACCCGCACGGTGGTGGGGTAGTGGCTGGTGGAGCGACTGTGGCCCACGGTTTCGACTTCTCGGTGACGGCCCTCGTCGTGCTGCACTCGGCGGCGGCAGTCGCATGGCTGCTGAGTGTCGGCATCCTTGCCCTCGCCAACCGGTTCGGACCGGGCAGCGGACGCAACGAGGCGATCCACTTCGTGTCGCAGCGCTACCGGCTGTTGGCCGGCGGCGGCATGCTCGCTGCGGTCCTGACCGGAGTGGTGATGGCTCAGAAGGCCTCGGCCGGGGTACTGCACCCGAGTCGGCTACTGGCCTCGCCGCTTGGTACCGCGTACCTCGCCGTGTTCGCGGTGAAGCTGCTCCTCGTCACCGTCTCGCTCGTGACCACGCTGCGGCTCGGGCGGATTCTCGCCCCCCGTTCCGCGATCCTTCGCCGTCCCGTACTGGCATCGCTCGGCGCCGCCGCCGACGATGGCCCGGACCGTCGGGTGCTGGTGCTCGCTGAACTGAACCTCGTCTCCGCAGCACTGATCATGGCGTGCGTGGCCGTTCTCGGTCAGCTCCACCACGCACTGCTGTAGGACTCGCGTCCGCGGCCGAAAGGGCGCTCGGGGCGCTGGTCGGGTACGGTCCGCCTCCGTGATCCTCGATTCCCTTGCCATCACCCGAGAGCAGTTCGCCGCAGGTACCGGTTGGGACATCAAACCCGAGGGTGCGTGCAAGGCGGAGGTCTGCGTCCCACTCGACCAATCCGCCGGTTTCGACGTCGCGACGACGGCAGACCGCCTCCGCATGGCACTCGTGCACGATGCAGAGGCCGGGCTGTGGGCGCTCGGCCCGGAGTCGCTCGGCGATCGGGCGCTGGTGAGTGCGCGGGCACCCGAGCTCGTCCTCGACGACATCAACGGCAAGACGTTCCGCCTGTCATCGTTACGGGGACAAAAGGTGGCCATCGTCTCGTGGGCGCCGTATTGAGGCTGCGCTTTCGATCTGCCCGGGTGGCAGGCACTGCGCAATGAGCTTCACCCGAAGGGTCTCGAGATCGTCACCGTCTCGTTGGAGATGAGTGGCCCTGATGCATCGCGTCCGTACATCGAAGCGGCCAATGCAGAGCATCCCTCCTTGCTCGATCCGACCCATCAGTTGGACACACTCTTCGGCGTGGTCAACATCCCGAACGTCATCTGGATCGACGAAGACGGCATGATCGTCCGGCCGGCTGAGCCGGGTTGGCCTGGCAGCCGCGAGCCCCTTCCGACTTCGCTGATGGCGTCGATCCCGAAGGTCGGCAGGGCGAAGACCGCACCGCAGCGCCCGGAGGGTGTTGCGCTGGCGGACCAGTTGGCTTCGGGGCAGAACCGCGACCGGTACCCGGACGCGATCCGGGACTGGGTGGCCAAAGGTGCCGACAGCGAGTTCGTGATGAGCCCCGATCAGGTCATCGCCCGCTCGGAACCTCGACCGATGTCGATGTCCGAAGGTGCCGCGCATTTCGAGCTGGCGAACCACCTGTGGCGAGATGGTCAGCGAGATCTTGCCATCGCGCATTTCAACGAATGCCACCGCCTCCAACCGGACAATTGGACCTACAAGCGCCAGGCCTGGTCCGCGATCTCCAACGAACGTGTCGGGGGCGACTTCGGCCGTTTCGTGCAGGGTCCACTCGTTGGTGAGGAGGACGCTTGGCCGTTCACCTCCGACTTCCGTTCCGACGTTGCCATGCTGCGCGAGGGTGAGTACTACCCCGCCACCATGTGATCTCGCCGCACCGTCAGTCGGCCGTCAGTCGGCGGCAGCCTCGATGTCGTCGTCGCCATGGACCGTCGGAGGCCGCGTCACGGTGATGGCCCGTCGTCCGAGGGCCGGGGTCGGCGAGGCCAGGATCGTGCCCCAGTCGACCTCCTCGTGCATCGCCTTCAGGCCGCCACGGAGGCCGAACAGGCGCTTGTTGCGTATGAGCCACACGAGGAGCGCGACGTTCACGACGAGCGCAAGGGCTCGCAGCAGGGTGACGCGGTGCAGCAACTCGTGGATCTCCAGCGGGAGGAACCCGGCGGTGGCGATGACGGTGAGGTACTCGGCCCAGCGTCGCTCCCGCCACAGGCCGATGGCTTCGGTCCACTCGACCGCGGCGTAGAGCGCGGCAATCAGTAGGACCAGTTTGATCGTGCCCGCGTTCAGGTGCAGGAGCTTCTGCAGCTCACGGCTCAGCCAACTCTGATTGGCGTACTGACCGGTGTCCGAGAGCGGCCCGGTGACGCCGGCGAGGACGCGCTCGGCGAACGACTTGACGGCGCCGAGGTTCGTCTCCAGCAGCAGCGCGGCGATGGCGACGATCGAGAAGGCAAGGGCGTGGGTCGCCTTGTTCAGCGCGATGACCCGCATGACGATCGCCTCGTGGAGGGGTTCACCCCGCCGCGGCTTGGCCAGCAGGGACAGCGGCGGGACCTTTTCGTACTCGACGTCCGATCCGGTCGGCGGGGTGTGTTCGATCCATGTGTCGCATCGTAGGCAGCGGGCCAGGCGACGGCCGTCAGCCAGCTCGGCTCCGAGTGCGGCATCGTCGGGGCCGACCAATCGGGCATGTGCGGCGGGAGCGACGTGGCCGCGCATCGAACAGACCCACGTCTCGGGATGCCAGGTCTTCGGCCATAGTCGCACCAGCAGAGGATGGCATGCGGTCGCACGCCGATGGTGCCTCCCCCGGCGATGCGCTGGGACCATCGCAGATCGCGACGGTCTTTTCGCGCCGGGCGGCGACTTTACGTCTCGTGGGTTCGGTTTCGCGCCGTGCGGCGCGAAACCGTGCGTGCGCCCTCGGCGGCGAAGCGACGCGCATCGGCTGCGCCGATGCCTTGCGATGCACCGGTGATGATTGCGGTCTTGCCGTGGAGCCTCCCGGGCATCACGCCGGCACGACGGCCGGGAAGAACGACCGCAGCGCATCGGCGATCTCCTCACGGACCCGCGCGCCCGAAAGGATTACGTCAACCGCGGTGATTGAGGTGTGGATGTGCCCGCGGGCCCTCAGATGGCCGACCGGTACCCCGGCCGCGGCCAATGCGACGGCGTACGCGTCTCCCTCGTCGCGCAATGGGTCGAACTCGGCGGTGACGACGAAAGCAGGCGGCAGGCCGGCGAGGCTTGCGGCGCGTAGAGGCGACGCCTTCGGGTCGGTGCGATCTGCCGGATCCGCGTAGTGGTCCCAGAACCAGCCCATCAATGGCGCCGTCAGGATGTTGCCCGACGCGTTGTCGACGTATGACCCCGTGTCGAGGTCGCAGTCCGTCACCGGTGTCAGCAGCATCTGGCCAAGGATCACGGGACCTCCGGCGTCGCGCGCCATCTGGCACACGACAGCGGCCACGTTGGCACCGGCGCTCCAGCCCGCAACCGCGAGCTGGCCGGGGATGCCACCGAGCGACTCGGTGTTGTCCGCGATCCAACGCACCGCCGCGAAGCCGTCGTCGGGCGCAGCCGGGAAGCGGGCTTCGGGCGCATGGCGATAGTCGGCCGAGATGATGATGGCGTCGGTACGCACGCACAGATCGCGGCAGAACGGGTCGTCCGAGTCGTGGCTGCCGAGCACCCAGCCGCCGCCGTGGAAGTAGGCGACGATCGGATGCGGGCCCGGGCTCTCCGGGCGGTAGAGGCGGTAGCGCAGATCGCCTGCGGCGCCGGGTAGGACACCATCGACGATCTCGCCCACCTCCGGGCCGGGTGGCCGTTCGGCAGAGCCGGCATCGGCGAAGGCCCGGGCTTCGGCGGGGCTCATCGATTCGAACGTCGGCAGGTTCAGGCTCTCCATGAACTCCAACAGGAACGCGACATCGGGCTGGAGCGTGCGGATGAGTCCGTCGTTGCGCTGCACCGTCCCCTCGCCTCGGAGTTCGAAGCCGAGGAAGTCGCGGCCGACGACCTCATCGCATGCCTTGCGATACACGTCCACGCCGCCGACGTACGGGAGGAACACCCGCGGCTTGCCGGGCACGTTCGCGCCCATGTACCAGGAGTTCGCCTGCGGATAGAGGGTGATGTCGGCGCAGTCGTTGACATGACGGCCCCATCCGGCTTCGGCCGTGACGGTCGGCTCGATCGTGTCGAAATGGTCTGTACGCATATGATCGATCGTGTCCGCGACCCAGTCGACGTGCTGCTCGATCGACACGGCCATGTTCGACAGCACCGAGGGGCTGCCCGGCCCGGTGATCATGAAGAAGTTCGGGAACCCGACTGTGGTGAGCCCGAGGTATGTGTGCGGTCCGTGGGCCCATTTGTCGGCCAGGCGCATCCCATTGCGTCCAGTGATGTCGACCGACACGATGGCACCGGTCATGGCGTCGAAGCCCGTGGCGTAGACGATCGCATCGAACTCGTAGGAAGCGTCGCTGGTGTCGATGCCGGTCTCGGTGATCGTGGCGATCGGATGCTTGCGCAGGTCGACCAGGCTCACGTGGGGCTTGTTGTACGTGTCGTAGTAGTTCGTGTCGAGACACGGCCGCTTGGTGCCGAAGGGGTGGTCCTTCGGGCACAGCGTCTCGGCCGTCTCGGGGTCCTTCACGATCGAGCGGATCTTTCCGCGGATGAATTCGGCCACGAACTCGTTGGCCTCGTTGCTGGTGAGGATGTCGTTGAACACGCCGAGCATCGAGAACAGCTCGCCCGCCTCCCATGCCTCATCAAGCCGGGCGGCCCGTACGTCGTCATCGACGGTAAGCGCGCTTAGCTCAGGGATCGGCAGGGGCACACCGCCACGCGACCACTTGGCCTCGGCGCGGTACTCGGGGCGACGGCCGTCGATGGCAGCCAGCCTGCCCGCCGCGACGGGACCGTTCTTCGCGGGCAGCGAGAAGTTCGGCGTGCGCTGGAACACGGTCATTGCGCTCGCCTGCGCAGCGATGAGCGGAATCGACTGGATGCCGGACGACCCCGTGCCGATCACCCCGACCCGCTTGCCGCTGAAGTCGACGCCCTCGTGTGGCCAGCGGCTGGTGTAATACACCTCGCCCTTGAACCGTTCGCCACCGGTGATCTCGGCCGCCTTCGGGAGCGACAGGCAGCCCGTCGCCATCACGTAGTGGCGACAGGTGACCTCGTCGCCCTTCGCCGTCCGAATACGCCACAGTGAGGCGCCGTCGTCCCACACGGCCTTGTCGACCCTGGTCGAGAACTGGATGTCGCGCCGCAGATCGTGCTTCTCGGCGACGTGCTGCAGGTAGCGCAGGATCTCGGGCTGTGTGGCGTACTTCTCGGACCACTTCCAGGTCTCGTCGAGCTCCGGATCGAAGCTGTAGGAGTAGTCGGTGGTCGGGACGTCGCAGCGCGCACCGGGGTAGCGGTTCCAGAACCACGTGCCTCCGACGTCGCTGCCCGACTCGAACGCCTTGGCCGAGAGTCCCAGCCCTCGGAGGCGGTACAGGAGGTAGAGGCCGGCGAGCCCTGCGCCGACGACGACCACGTCGACATCGGGTGCCTCGGAACGTGGTTGCGCGGAACGACCTTCACCCGCGTCAGTGGTGACCGACATCGAGTCCTCCTCATTGAGCATCCGGTGGTGCGCGGTCACCCTTGCGACCGCCGCACGCATCCTCGCGCGGACCCGGCTGTAGGTCACATCGGCCTTCGAAGCACCGGTGCGATCGCGCTGGCGGGATCGTACCCTCGTCCCGTACGGTGATCCTCCTGACATCCGGACGGGAGCGCGACGGTTCGGTGCTTCACGGCCGATGAGCGCGGGACTTTGCTCGGAGACCTGACAGCGACGGTGGACGAGGCCTGCGCCGCCTGAGACTCGGGTGCCCAACTTGGAACGTTCGGATCTGGTGGAGCACACGTTCTGAGCCGCGCGGTTCAATTCGGCGCCGGGAATAGCCGCCAATCAGTTCAGGGGAAGACGACGGTTTTGTGCCCGACGAGCAGGATCCGGTTCTCGGCCCAGTAGCGCACGGCTCGGGACAGCACCTGCCGCTCGACGTCCTGGCCCAGTCGGGTCAGCTGCTCGGCGGTTTGCGCGTGGGTGACGCGGACCACGTCCTGCTCGATGATGGGGCCCTCATCGAGGTCGGCGGTGACGTAGTGGGCCGTCGCGCCGACGAGCTTCACGCCCCGGTCGTGGGCCTGGTGGTATGGCCGGGCTCCTTTGAAACCGGGGAGGAACGAGTGGTGGATGTTGATCGCCCGCCCGGCCAGCCTGCGGCACAGATCGTTGCTCAGGATCTGCATGTAGCGGGCCAGCACGACCAGCTCGATGCGGTGCTCTTCGACGAGACGCAGGATCGCGGCCTCCTGTTCGGTCTTCGTCGCCGGAGTAACCGGTAGGTGTACATACGGAATTCCGTAGCGGTCGGCGACATCCTCGCAATCGGGATGGTTCGAGCCGATCAAGGGGATGTCGACTTGGATCTCGCCGTTGCGCCAGCGATAGAGCAGATCGACGAGGCAGTGGTCGAACTTCGACACCATCACCATGATGCGCGGTCGGTCATCGACGCGGCGCACGACGATGGTCGCAGCGAACTCCGCAAGCCGCTGGCTCAGCGTCGATTGCATCTGCGCGGACGAGTCGGTTTCGGCGTCGACGACCATGCGCAGGCAGAACAGGCCGGTGTCGGGGTCGCCGAACTGGGCGCTGTCGACGATGTTTCCCTGCAGCTCGAGGAGCGCACCGGAGACGGCGTAGACGATCCCCGGACGGTCCGGGCAGAGAAGGGTGAGGACATGGCGGTGCGGCATCCGCCCATCTTTCCCCACGCTCAGGCGTTGACGTCGATGAACGGATCGCCGAGCACGTCCTCGCGCAGCGTGAGCCCGAGGCCGGGCGCGTCGGCCTGGGGCCGCAGTTCCGAGCCCTGGCGGGGCGACGGACCCTCGACGTGGGTGACGGTGACCCATGAGTCGAAGTCGACCGAGTGCACACGCAGCCGGGCCGGCGTCGAGGCGTTCATGTGCGCGAACGTCGTGTCCGCGAGGTCGCACCCCGACGGGTCCTCCACCGTGACGCCGACTCCGAGCTCGACGGCGACGTCGCGGATCAGCCGAGCCGGTGTGATGCCGCCGACGCGCGTGAGCTTGATGGTGATCCCGTCGGCGACACCGAGGCGGTGGGCTTCGAGCAGCGCGCCGAGCGACACGATGTTCTCGTCCATCACCATCGGCCCGGTCCACGAGTCGCGCAGGCGGGCGCAGTCGGTGAGCGTCGGGCACGGCTGCTCCAAGAAGATGCCCGCACCGTCCGGCCCGAGCTCGCGCACGAAGCGCCGCGCGGCCGACAGCGAGAAGCCGCAGTTGGCGTCGGCGAAGATCACGATGTCATCGCCGACGGCTTCTCGGACTGCGAGCACGCGCTGGGCGTCGACGATGGGTTCGTCGCCCACCTTCACCTGGAGCCGTCGGTACCCCTGGGCGAGGCGTTCGTGCGCTTTGGCCACGGCTTCCCCCGGCGTTGCGCCCTGCACCGGACGATAGAGCGGTGTCGCTTCCGGACCGTCGCCGCCGAGGAGCTTCCACAACGGCACTTCAGCACTGCGGGCGGCGAGGTCCCACACCGCGATGTCGATCGGCGCCTTCGCGTACGGGTGCCCGGTCATGGCCGCCGTCATCCGTCGGTGCACCGAAGCAGGGCTGCGCGGATCGGCCCCGAGGACCACCGGAGCGAGCGCGCCGACGTAGGCGACCTGTCCGACCGGGTGCTGAGCGTCGAACGTCACCCCGGTCGTGCCCGACTCGCCGATGCCGACGGTGCCGTCGTCGGCCACGACCCGGACCACCACGGCATCCATCCCGGTCGACACGCGATCGCCCGCCATCCGGTACGCACCCTCGGCGTAGGGGAGGTGGATGGACCATGCGGTGACGCGGTTGATCTTCACGGTCCGATTCCTAGCGCGGACGAGGGCCCAAGAGTCGCGGCCACCCTGTCGATCTCGGTCGGATCAGCCGCGCAGGGCAAGGCCTTCCGCGGCCAGTCCGAGCGCGTGCAGGTGGTCGTCGACGGTGGCGAGCCCCGCCCCCATCGTGTTGACCGAGAGGTGCGTGGCGCCGCTGGCACGCCAGCGTTGGGCGTGGTCGACGAGCGTGTCCACACCGCCCGCACCCCAGCTCACCCGGCCCTCCATGCCGACGGCGGCGGGATCTCGCCCCGCCTCACGTGCCGCCGTTTCGATGACCGCCTTCGCCTCGTCGAGCTGCGCTCCCGGCGGCATCATCGGGAACCAGCCGTCGCCAGTGCGCCCCGCCCGCTTGAACGCGGCCGGAGTGCTGCCGCCGAACCACACCGGTATCGGGCGCTGGATCGGCTGCGGTGCGAGTCCTGCTCCTGTCACCTTCTCGTACCTTCCGTCGTGGGTGACGCTGTCCTCGCTCCACAGCCGGCGCATGAGCGTCACCTGCTCGTCGAGGCGGCGGCCGCGGTCGCCGAAGTCCTTGCCGAGCGCCTCGTACTCGACCGCGTTCCAGCCGACGCCGACCCCGAGGCGGAAGCGGCCCTTGGTGAGAAGGTCGACCTCGGCCGCCTGCTTTGCCACCAATGCGGTTTGGCGCTGCGGGAGGATGATCACCTCGGTGACGAGCTCGACGTCGGCCACGGCGGCGAGGAAGCCGAACACGACGAACGGTTCGTGGAAGGTCGTCTTCAGCTCGTACGGGCCGCGCCATCCCTTGTGCACGTTGGTGTCGGCGCCGAGCACGTGGTCGTAGATGGCGATGTGGGTGAATCCGAGCTCGGCCACCCGTTCGCCGTAGGCACGCACCGCACCCACGTCGGCCCCGAGCTCGGTCTGAGGGAATATCGCTCCGATTCGCATCGCCGTGGTCTAACGCAACCGGTCGCGATCTGTTCCATCCCGCCGGTCCCTCGCGGAGGTTTTGCTTGACGGCTGAACGGGTAGTACCGGGCGATGACGACGAGGAGCACGACGTTGGATCTGGTCACCGGCGAGAATCCGGACGAGCACCTCGAATCCGGTGTTCTGCGACTGGTGGCCACAGGCGAGATCGATTTCGACTCGGCCGAGGTGCTATCGGACCGTCTGAGAGCGCTCATCGACCATGGCGCGCTCGTCGTCGTGCTCGACACGACGCACGTGACGTTCCTCGATTCGTCGGGGCTGCGCGTCATCGTCGCTGCGGCGAACCGGTTGCGGGCGCAGGGCGGCCAATTGTTCCTCGAGGGCATGAGCGGCGCCGTACAGAGGGTGCTCGAGATCACCGGCCTGCTCGACCACCTTCGCATACGGCCGTTTCCAAGCTCAGCCGGGTAATACGCGTACAGAGTTTTTGCGCGTATCTCGCAGTCGGCGGTCGCGGCCAGGACGTGACGGCCTATCGTCCAGTGATGATCGGACGGACGCCCACTACGGGCGACGAGTTGCGCGCTGTGCTCCGCGAGCGGGACCAGCGAGAGGCGCGCACGCCACATGTCTGCGTGAAGACCGGGCAGAAGACGGATCGGGCGATCCGAGCCCGTGCCGTCGACCTCGGCGCTTCGGGTGGGTCATGGGAGCGAGCGGTCGGCAGTCGGCTGACCGTGCTCGTCGCTCGACTGGGGCGGCGTCCGGTGGCCGCGTTGGTACTGCCCGTCTCCGAAGCGGCATGGAAGCAGTGGCGGATCCGTCTTGGACGCGTCGTGGCGATCAACGCGTTCGCGCTGGGCGTCTTCGCGATCGCCATCGTCCGTTGGGAGTTCGGCTACCTGCTGCTCGGGCTGATCGTGGCCGCGCTCGGCTGGCGGATGCGCGTCCGGGCGTGGCGGGAGTGTTGGGTCGGATTGGAGTTCCGGTCCGAGGCGGGGGACATCGTCATCAGCCGGGTCCACCCAGCCTTCGCCGAGGAGGCGAAGCAGCTCTACGTCGGATCGATCTGGCGTGGGCTCTCCGAACGCTGACGGAACCCGTTGCGGGAACTTCCCCCCGCCTTCTGGACCGCGACGGTGCAGGAGCCGTCATTGAGCACACCCGGCGATCGGTCAGCCGACAGTGAGCGGAAGTGATGCCAACCCGCGCAGCGTGAGCCGGTCGTTCCGGACCGGATCGCCTCCCAGCTCGACACGGCCGAAGCGCTGGAACAGCCGCGACAACGCCACCTCCGCTTCGGCCCGCGCCAGCGATGCGCCGAGGCAGTAGTGCACACCAGCGGAGAAGCCGAGATGGCGATTCGCATCCTTGCGCCGGAGGTCGAGCCGGTCAGGGTCGGCGAACATCGCCGGGTCGCGGTCGGCCGAGGCCAGCAGGCACGTGACGACGGTTCCCGCAGCAACCTCGACGGGTTCGCCGTTCACGTCGGGGAACGAGGTCGCTTCGGTCGCGGCCCGCACGGTGATGTGTACGGGACCCTGGTGGCGCATGAGCTCGTCGACCGCTCCCGGGCCGAGGGAAGGATCGGCGCGCCAGGCCGCAGCCTGTTCGTCGTCGTGCACCAACGCGAGTGCGCCGTTGCCGATCAGATTGACCGTCGTCTCGTGCCCTGCGACATAGAGCAGGAGTACGAGCGACACGAGCTCGGCCGTGCTGAGCCGGTCACCGGATTCCTCGGCACTGATGAGACCCGACAGGATGTCGTCGCCGAGGTGATGTCGGCGCTGGGTGATGACCTCGGCGAGGAACTCGCGCATGGCCGCCGATGCGACGGCTGCGGCTTCCAGCTCAGCCGGCGTGGCCATCGGCTCGATGCCGGCCGTGAGGGTCAGCGACCAGTGGCGGAGCTCGCTGGCCCGCTCGGTGGGGATGTCGAGCATGGCCGAGATCACGGCGAACGGCACCGGGAAGGCGACGAGATCCACCAGGTCACCGCCCCCGTCGGCAGCCATACGGTCGAGTCCGGCATCCACGAACGCGGCGATGGTCGGGCGCAGACGGTCGATCGCTTTCGGGGTGAATGGGGCAGTCGCGAGGCGTCGCAGCCGGGTGTGATCGGGTGGGTCGAGCTGGAGGAGTGACTTGGCCTCGGACCGATTGCGCCGGTTGTCCCGCACGCCCTCGGTGGCGTTGGCCTCGATGTCCCGGCTGAAGCCGGCACCCCGCAGCGTGCGGGCGACGTCGTCGTAGCGGGTGACGACGACCGAACCGAACGGCGTGCGGTGGACCGGTATCCGCTCGCGGAGGTCGCGGTAGTGCGGGTACGGGTCGGCGCGAACCGCAGCGTCGAAGGGGTTGAAGAACGATGCTTGATCGGTCATCGCGTCACGGAGCTCATGGCGCGACTGAACCAGACGAGGTCGGCGCAGGTCAAGCGCCGGCCGACCACTACCGTTCGGAAAAACCCAGTCCCCGACGGTCGACACCGCGCGACCCGATCCGCAAGGAGTTGCATGAGCAAGCTCGACGAGGTCGGCGCGGCCGATGGCTGGCGCTGTTGGCTGTGTGACGAACCCGTCGATCCGGCGATGTCCGTGAATGATCCACGCGGGCCGAGCATCGACAGCGTGATCACCAAGGCCAAGGTGAAGCGCAAAGGTCCGGCCGGCGAACGTCTTGCCCATCGCGCCTGCAACACCCGCAAGGGCGCGGTCGCGCCGGTGGTGCCGTGGCCGGATCACCTGTTCGTCGTCGATCCGGCGCCGATCATCGGCAGTGTCGAGCGGCTGGAGCGCAAGGGCGGCCGTGAGCTGATGGCCCGTTGCGTCTCGTTGGCCGACGGGAACGAGGCCGCCACATGGCTCGTCGACCGCATCTCCCGGTTGGCGCCGGAGCTCGACGCGACGGCGAGTGTGGAAGCCGGCGGCGGGCAGTTCCTGCTTGTGCTGCGGGTCTGACCATGGGCGTCCCGAGCGGGCGCTTCGAGTCGGTCAGCTGCCGTACTTCTCCCGATGGTGCGCGTCTGCATCGATCCCCTCGACGCCCTCCGGCAATGGCGCTTGGAGGCTGACCGGCCTCCCGTCGGGATCCGCGATCGTCGCTTCGACAACTCCCCAATGGCGTGCCTCGAAGCCGTGCAGATACTCGAACGACCGGTCTGGTGCGAAGGCGGTCGAGTCGTCGACGCCGAGAATGGGATGCGTCTCGAGCGGGCGAGCGCGGTCATCGCTCTGGGTGATGAACACGT
>JAYUDQ010000282.1:0-2089 GCA_043739745.1 Acidimicrobiia bacterium
CGTCCGCGATCGCCGTATGCGCTGTCGAAGTACGCCGGCGAGGAGTACTGCCGGATCTTCGCCCAGCAGTACGACATGTGCGCGGTGTCGTTGCGGTTCTTCAACGTCTTCGGACCCCGCCAGCGCCCCGACAGCCAGTATGCAGCCGTCATACCGCGGTGGATCGCGGCGATGAAGCACGGCGAACGACCGATCGTGCACGGCGACGGAAGCCAGACACGCGACTTCACGTTCGTGGCCAACAACGTGCAGGCGTGCATCGACGTGGCCCGGGCGCCGGCGGTCGCCGTCGGAGGCGAGGTCTTCAACCTCGCGTGCGGCGCACGGCACTCGCTCCTCGATCTCCTCGACGGGATCAATTCAGGCCTCGGCACGGCGATCAATCCGATATTCACCGATCCTCGGGCCGGCGATGTCCACGATTCGCATGCGGCCATCGACAAGGCCCAGGGCGCATTCGGCTATCGACCGACGATCGGATTCGACGACGGTCTGGCGAAGACGATCGCGGCGATGCCTGGGTAAGGAGCGGAAAGGGCGAGTCCCCGATTCGCGCCCGCCACGCAGCCCGGCTCCCGAGATGTCAGAGACGCTCGATGTGCTTCGCGGGCCCAAGGCGGTTCCTGGTGTCGAAGACCGCAGACGAATGGGCGGCGACCAGATCGAAATCGAACTGGTCGTGGTCGGTGAGCACCACGACCAGATCGGCCGCTTCGAGCTCCTCCGCGGTCAGCTCCACGAGCGGCACCGATCGCAGAGAAGCTGGTGACTCCATCACGTGCGGATCGACGGCACGGACATCGGCACCCAGGCCGAGGAGCAGCCGCGCAACGGCGACGGCCGGCGACTCACGAGCGTCGCCGGAGTTCTTCTTGTAGCCGAGACCCAGCAGCAGGAGGCGCGCACCGTTCACCGACAGCCGCTTCACGTTGAGCATGCTCGTCACCCGGGCGACCACGTAGTCCGGCATGTGCTCGTTCACGTCGTTGGCCAGGTGCACGAACCGGAACGGCTTCCCCAACGCCTGCTTCACCCGCCACGACAGGTAGCTCGGATCGATCGGCAGGCAGTGGCCGCCGACGCCGGGGCCGGGGGTGAAGCGCATGTAGCCGAAGGGCTTGGTCGACGCCGCGTCGATGGTGTCCCACACGTCGACCCCCAGCGCGCTCGCGAACTGTGCCAGTTCGTTGACGAGAGCCACATTGACATGGCGGAACGTGTTCTCGAGCAGCTTCGTCAGCTCGGCCTCCTCGCACCCCTTCACCGGCACGATCCGCTCGACCATCGAGGAGTAGAAGGCGGAGACGGCGGCCAGCGACGCCTCGTTGATCCCGGAGACGACTTTCGGGGTGGTCACGAAGGTCCACGTCCGATTGCCCGGATCGATGCGCTCCGGCGAGTACCCGAGGAAGAAGTCGACACCGGCGCGAAGCCCGGAGCCGCGCTCGAGGATGGGCAGCACGAGCTCGCGCGTCGTGCCGGGGTACGTGGTGGATTCGAGGATGATCGTGCAGCCCGGCTTCATCGCGGTCGCGATCTGCGCCGACGCCGCCTCTATGTAGGAGAGGTCGGGCGACGAGTCGCGCAAGGGCGTCGGCACGGTGATCACGACGACGTCGAAGTGGCCGACGAGCGAGAAGTCGTCGGTGATGAGGAGGCGCTTGCTGTCCAAGGCCGCTTGCAAGGTCCCGTTGTCGACATCCTCGACGAAGGAGCTCCCCTCGGCCAGACGCCGGACCCGTCCGCCGTCCAGATCGAACCCGACCACGTCGTGGCCCACTTCCACGGCTCGAATGGAGACCGGGAGCCCGACATAGCCCTGTCCGACGATGAGGACGCGAAGCGTCATGTCCGACCGGACTGGGGGTAGCGCACTGCGTGATCTCCTGTTGCTGCAGTCGGCGGAGCGAGCCTCGAAACGAACTGACACGCAGAGTAGTCGGCTGAACCGGCGGGCCAGCTGTAGCGGTTGGGGCTCGCAGGCCCTCGGGCGTTCACGGACGCCGGGGCGTTCACGGACGCCGGCTGCGGGCGATGCCGGCGGCCGCGATGCACCCGCTCACCAGCATCAGCACGACGCCCAGCAGGA
>JAYUDQ010000283.1:0-2087 GCA_043739745.1 Acidimicrobiia bacterium
GGTCGACCGTACCCTGATTCCTTGTGCGACACGCTCGTGCCGGCGACGTCCGGCGGCTCGCGGCAGAGTTGGACCCAGACGCCGCGACCAGAACGCGAGCGAGTCGCGAAGACGGGCTATCTGTCAGCTCCACAGCGACTCGATCGGGAGCGCAAGGACACCACGTCCGAGATCGGCGGTGTGCCCGCCGGTGTGCAGTACGACGGCCGCCGCGACCTGGTCCCCGAGTTCGTCCTTGAGCCAGTGAAGATGGGCCGCATCATGCAGTGACGGACGACTGGTGGCCTTCACCTCGATGGCGATCAACTTCCGTGGGCGCATCTCGATGACCAGATCTACCTCATGGCGACCTTGCTGCGTCCGCAGGTGGAACAACCGCGGTGGCACCGAACGGAGCGCGCACTCGGATCGCAGTTGCGCCATGACGAACGTGTCAAGGACGCGGCCGAGCACATCACCGTCTCCCAACACATCGTCGACCGTGAAACCGAGAACCCCAGCAAAAAGCCCTGGATCGACCAGATACCGCTTCGGCGCCAGAACCATCCGCTTCAGTCGATTGGACGTCCACGAAGGCACCTTCTCTACGACCAACAGGTTCTGCAACAACTGGTCATAGGCGCGCGCAGTGAGCTTGTTGATACCCGCCGATTCATACAACGTCACGCCGTCGACGACACCCGCACTGTTGATCGCCAAGGCCTCGAGGTAGCGGCGCAGCCGAACCGGGTCACGACCGGCCTCTCCATCCATCGCATCGCGCGTGACGAGCTGGTCCACATACGACGCCAGCCACCGCCGACGACCGCTATCCCCAAGCCGCAACGCCGGCTCAGGGAAACCACTACGCAGCGCAGGTTCCACGTACTCGCGAAGGTCGAGATCGCTCGTGCACTCGAACCGATCCGGGCCGAGAATTCGGTCGATCCACGAGCCCCGGGTGAGCCTCCGCTCGATCTCACGTTCAGTGAGTCCGTACATCGGGAGCCGGATCAGTCGGCCGGTCCCCGGCCACGTCGGCGCGTCGATGTCACCACGCACCGAGCCGGTCACGATGAACTGGCCCGGCCGTTCGTCTTGATCGACCTGCTCCTTGATCGCCGACAACATGCCCGGAACGATCTGCCACTCGTCGATCAGCACGGGGGACGGGCGACCCCGAATGATCGCAGGCGGGTCGGCCGAAGCCGCAGCCGCTTGCCGTCCGTTCCCCAACCGGATCGAGGTCGCCGCCAGACGCTCGCATGTCGTCGTCTTCCCCGCCGCCCGAGGCCCTATTACCAGCACGGCAGCGTGCTCACCCACCATGTCGACCAGGACGGCATCGGCTGCGCGAGGAAGATACGTCCGGTCCATGAAGGTAGACCATCCCTTTCACGCGACACAACATGATCGAATACCGCACCATCGCATGTCCGTGTTACGCGGCACTCGACGTCCACTCAAAACCCCGGAGAGAAGGTCCCTTTCGTTGCCGGCATAGGTCCCGGGCGGTCAGCCTTGCGCTGCCCGTAGCTCGGCAAATCGGCGGCAAACATCATCAGACGCCCTCATCCGGTCAATCGCATCGGCGAGCTCAGTGACGATGCCGTCGTCACACCCGAAATCTGCGAAGTGCTCGAAGGCGAGATCGATCGCATGGGACAGGGCCCCGGCCCGGCACAGGGCGCAGAGCTCGTCGAGCTGTCGTTGTCGGCGGGACATGGCACGGACCGCTCACAAACCGTCCGCTCATGACAGACGGAACGGCGGGTACTGATCCGTCACCAACGTCCACGCATACCCGATCACCCGGTTGTCCCAACGGAACACGCCAGCCACGAAATCGAAGATCGAACGCGGGTAGCGACCCGTGAAGAGAATCGCGAACCACGCCACGACCACACTGATCACCGCAGCAACGTTGAGCACAACGAGCACGACGTAATGCGGAATCGCCAAGAACCACTTCACGAGCGGAAGCCAACGATTGAGGTCGCTGCCCACATCCGGATAGACGTAGTCCAGATGCACCGACTGCTGATCCGTCGTCGACGGGTAGCGATCGTCCAGAAGCGCGAGATACGCCCATGTCCGATTGCTGAAGC
>JAYUDQ010000284.1:0-2083 GCA_043739745.1 Acidimicrobiia bacterium
GGGCCTGTGAGCTTCACCGATCGAATCATCGTCGGCGCCGACCGCATCTGGATCGTCGGCGTCTCGGTCGTCCTGACAGTGGGCATGAGCATCCTCTACAAGCGCACACTGTTCGGACTCGCAACAACGGCCGTGGCCGAGAACGAGCGCGCGACAGCTGCCCTCGGCTGGTCGCCCGGGCTCGTCGGGCTGGCGAACTGGGCCGCCGGCGGTGCCATCGCCGGGCTGGCCGGGGTGCTTGTCGTGCCGATCGTTGGCGTGTCGCCGATCGGGCTCACGATCCTCGTCGTCCCGGCGCTGTCCGCGGCGCTGATCGGTGGGTTCTCGTCCTTCCCGTTGACGCTGCTCGGTGGGCTCCTGATCGGGGCCCTGGAGAGTGAGGCGACCTATTTCCAGGTGAAGAACAAGACGATCTTCGGTTTCATAAGCACCACAGGCTTCTCGACCGCAGTTCCCTTCGCCGTCATCATTGCCATCATGGTGGTGCGCGGCAAGGCGCTCCCGTTGCGCAGTCACATGGCTGACCGACTTCCGAAACTGGGTTCCGGCAGACCACGGCCGTTCCTCGTGGCGTCCGCCATCACCCTCAGCATCGTCTCGGTCTACGTGTTCACAAACAGCTGGACAGACTCGCTCACCACGTCGGCCATATTCGGAATCATCGTGCTTTCCCTCGTTGTCGTCACCGGCTACGCCGGGCAGCTCTCACTCGCACAGTTTGCGCTGGCCGGAGTCGGCGCATTTGTGAGCAGCAGAATGGCCGACGTGTGGGGCATACCGTTCCCGTTGGCGATCGTGGCAGGAGTCGTACTGACAATACCGATCGGCATCCTGACGGCCCTGCCCGCCGTCAGGGCGCGTGGCGTGAACCTCGCCGTGGCGACATTAGGTCTTTCGGTGGTGATCGCCTCCGTGCTCCTGTCGAACCCGAAGTACACCGGCGGCTCGACCACCGGCACTGTGGTCGACACCCCGAAGCTCATAGGAATCGACGTGGGGAGCATCAAGCACCCTGAGCGCTACGCGATCGTCTCGATCGTCCTCTTCGTTCTCACCGCCCTGATGGTGTCCAATCTCCGGAGGAGCGCAACCGGCCGACGACTGATTGCGGTACGTGACAACGAGCGGGCCGCGGCGAGCGTGGGCGTCAGCGTGATGGCCGTGAAGCTCTACGCGTTCGGGGTGAGCGCTGGTGTCGCTGCCCTCGGCGGCGGGCTCATCGCGTTTCGCTACCCCCACGTCCAATTCGATCAGTTCAACGTCTCCAATTCGATCCAGACCGTGCTGCAGGGCGTGATCGGCGGAATCGGCTTTATCGGGGGCGGTGTGCTCGGTGGCCTCAACACCGTCGGTGGCACGGCGCAGCAGCTCATCGGGCACATCTGGGACCTGGAAGGATGGTTCCTGTTCATCGCGGCCGGACTGCTCCTGGTGGTCGTGGCCACGCACCCCGACGGGCTCGCAGAGAAGAACGTCGAGTTCTTCCACATGATCCGCGGGAAGCTGATCAAGCACCCGGCTCCGACGGCTGGCGCGTCGGGCGCCGTTGTCGAGCGGCCCACGCCGAAGCGGGTCACGCCGATCCTCCTCGAGATCGAGGACCTGACGGTCCGGTTCGGTACCGTGGTCGCGGTTGATGCACTCACCCTGCGAGTCGCCCCGGGCGAGGTGGTGGGGCTCATCGGCCCCAACGGGGCAGGCAAGACCACGCTGGTCGACGCGGCAACGGGGTTCATCCGGAACTATCGAGGGACGGTCCGGGTCGGCGGAGAGAGTGTCGATGCGCTGAACGTGCGTGGCCGCGCCCGAGTCGGCCTCACGCGATCATTCCAGTCGCTCGAGCTGTTCGACGATCTGACCGTGGGTGACAACCTCCGGGCAGCCTCGGAGACGCACGGTCTCAAGGAATACCTGCTCGATCTCGTGCGACCCGGTCGGTCAGAGTTGTCGGAAGCCGCCGTAGCCGCCATTGACGAGTTCGAATTGCACGATGTGCTCGACAAGATGCCGGGCGACCTTCCGTACGCGAAGCGTCGAGCGGTGGCGATCGCGCGCGCCGTCGCGGCGTCGCCGTCCATCCTCT
>JAYUDQ010000285.1:0-2083 GCA_043739745.1 Acidimicrobiia bacterium
GGGCGCGCCACTCGACCGCTCCCGAGCGGGCGAAGGCCAGTTCAATCGCCTTGGACCCCGCACACCGGAGGCATGGATCGAATCGCTGGCGCCGCGAGCGGCGGCGATCATGGCGATCGGTACGTGTGCGACCGCTGGAGGCATTCCTGCGGCGCAGGGCTCGGTCACTGGCGCAATGAGCCTCGAGCGTTTTCTCGGCCCGGATGTTCGCTCCAAGGGCGGGCTACCGATCGTGCAGGTCCCCGGATGTGCGCCGCAGGGCGACGCCTTCATCGAAGCCCTGAGCTATGTGTTCTTGCACTTGGAGGGTCGCGTACCCCTCGATCTCGACGACCACGGGCGACCGCGTTGGCTGTTCGACGAATCGACGCCGGTCACGGTCGGCACGAAAATGCACACGTTCGTGGCCGACTGCGGTGTACCGGCTCGCGGGTGGATCAACCACATCGGCGGGTGTGCTTCGGTCGGCGGGTCCTGCAACGGCTGCACTCGACCGGACTTTCCCGATCTCGGCAGGAGCGCGCCAGCGGAGGCCCCCCAGCGCGCCGTGCGGGGAGCGAGACGCTGATGTGCTTCGAACAGCTGCCGATCACGTTCGATGAAGACGGACGAGCCCGCCTCCTCGACGGCACGTTCCGGCCGGACGCGTTCGCGCACCAGAACCGCCCTGCAAGGCACGTAGCTGCAGAGCCCCTGACGTCTGGTCGGCGCTTCAACATCGATCCAGTCACACGCGTCGCCGGAACCTTGGCCGTGCATACGACGATCGATCTCGCGAATCGCATCGTGACGGAGGCCTACTCGGAGGCGCTGCAGTTCCGCGGGTACGAGCTGATCCTCAAGGGACGCGCACCGCTGGAAGCGGTCGACATCTCGTCGCGAGCGTGTGGGGTGTGCGGTGGGGTCCATTCCGTCTGCAGTTCGATGGCGTTGGAGATGGCGTTCGGCGTCTCACCACCGCCGCTCGCGATCCTGGCTCGCAACCTCGGTGAGGCGGCAGAACTGCTCTACGACCACAGCCTCCACCTCTTCCTCCTTGCCGGCCCGGACTACTCGGCGACGATGGTGAGCCGTACCAATCCCTCACTCTGGCGTCGGGCTCAGCGAACGGCGGCTCCGAATGCTGCGACGCATGGCCATCTGACAATCGGGGATCTGATGGCCGCGCTCAACCCGATGGAGGGTTCGCTCTACCGTCAGGCGCTCGAGGTGACGAGATCGGGCCGGGAGATCGTTGCGCTGACGCTCGGGAAGTACCCGCACCCATCGGCGGTCGGGCCGGCCGGTCTCGGCACCAGCTTCGACCGGTCGACGTTGAACCAGGTGCTGGCGCGCATAGTGCGCTTGCTCGATTTCGCCAAGCAGGCGGCAGCAATCTGGGACGACATGGTGGAGTTCTTCTATGCCGCAGACCCGGCTTACCGCCAGGTCGGCGTGCGGCGAACGAACCTGATCTCCTTCGGTATGTGGGACGATCCGAACGCGTACGACGGCACCTACGCCGGCGCGGATGTGTGGGGGAGACGGCGGCTTTCCACGCCGGGGGCCGTCGTCGATGGAGTGCTGCGCACGACTGCACTTCGACAGATCGACACCGGCATCGAGGAATTCGTCGACCACTCGTTCTATGAGCAATGGGCGAACTTCGAGAATCCGTCACGCTCGCCCGACGGTTCGCCATTGTCGCCGTTCCATCCGTTCAACAAGCAGACGCTGCCCCGCCCCGAGCCAACCCGATGGAAGGAGCGCTATTCGTGGTCGACCGCGCCGCGGTGGGACCATCAGGCCATGGAGGCTGGGCCGCTGGCGCGACAGTGGGTCACCGCGAATGCCGGTCTTGTGGAAACGGACTTCATCAAGAGCGGTGACGGCATGTTGTCTGTTCGCATACCAGCGGGTCAGCTGCCGGAAGTCGTCATCGAGTGGAGTGCACCGACCGTCGTCAACGCACTCGAACGCAACCGGGCCCGCGCCGTGCACATCGGCTACTGCCTGATGGTCGCCTACGGACACCTGCTCGACGGCTTCGACTACCTGCGGCGCGGCGAGACCGAGATGCGCCGCCCGTTCGAGATCCGAGACG
>JAYUDQ010000286.1:0-2077 GCA_043739745.1 Acidimicrobiia bacterium
GGTGTTGCCATCTCGTCCTACCAGGGTGGGCATGTCGAGTACTTCCGCTACCTCGTCGACCGGCTGCGGACCGCCGGAGGGTCGCATATCAAGGTGTTCGGCGGCGGTGGTGGCGTGATCGTGCGGGAGGAGATCGCGGAACTGGCGCAGATGGGCGTTCGCATCTACTCGCCCGAGGACGGCCAGCGCATGGGGCTGGCACACATGATCAACACGATCATCGAGGCGTGCGACTTCGATGTCGCGGGGGCCGGTCCCGTCGATCTCGACGCGCTCCTCGGTGGTTCACCACTCGCTTTGGCCCGGGCCATCAGCGTGCTCGAGACGGGCGATGCGGACGGCGCGCTGGCGGCTGCCCTGGAGACAGCCGCGGCGCGTCGGACCGTGCCCGTACTGGGCATCACCGGCACGGGCGGCTCGGGCAAGTCGTCGATGACTGATGAGCTGCTGCGGCGGATCCGTCTCGACCAGGAGGACAAGCTCCGGGTCGCGGTGATCGCCATTGATCCCACCCGTCGCCGCGGCGGCGGGGCGCTCCTCGGCGACCGCATCCGCATGAACGCCATCGACAGCGACAACGTGTTCTTCCGCTCGGTGGCAACCCGCGGTGCGACCACCGAGGTTCCGCCCGTCGCGCCTGCGGCCATCAACGCCTGCAAGGCTGCCGGCTTCGACCTGATCATCGTCGAGACGCCGGGCATCGGGCAGGGTGATGCGGCGATCGCCGATCTCGCCGACGTCTCGCTGTACGTGATGACGCCCGAGTACGGCGCGCCGTCGCAGCTCGAGAAGATCGACATGCTCGACTTCGCCGACGCCGTTGCCATCAACAAGTTCGACCGGCGCGGTGCGCTCGATGCGCTGCGCGAAGTCCGCCGGCAAATGGTCCGCAACCGCGAGGCGTTCACGGACGGACCCGAGTCGATGCCGGTGTTCGGGACGATTGCCGCTCGGTTCAACGACGACGGGGTCACCTCCCTCTACCAGCACCTCCGAGGCCTGCTTGCGGCGAAGGGTCTCTCCGTTGCCCAAGGTCTGCTGACACCCGTGACGGACCGGGTGTCGTCGAAGGCGGCGGCCATCGTGGCTCCCGAACGCAATCGCTACCTGGCCGAGATCTCGGCCGGAGTGCGCAGCTACCACTCGCGCACGGCGGAACAAGCCGTCGCGGCTCGTCGCCGGCAGCAGTCGATCAGCGTGGCATCGCGGCTGGCTGACGACGCAGCCGATCCGGGCACGGTCGCCACCGTCGAGGCGCTGGCGACGCGCGATGCCGCGGCCGTGCTTCCTGAGAACGCCGCGCTCTTGGCGGCATGGCCGGCCGTGGCCGAGTCGTTCCGGGGCGAGGAGCAGGTGTCGGGTACCGGCGACCGCATCGTCCGCACGTCGCTCGTGCGCACGTCGTTGTCGGGTACGAAGGTGCCGCGCGTGGCGCTGCCCCGCTTCGGCGACGATGGCGACCTGCTGCGCTGGCTGCGCTCGGAGAACCTCCCCGGTCGCTTCCCCTTCACCGCAGGCGTCTTTCCGCTGAAGCGCGAAGGTGAGGACCCGGCCCGGATGTTCGCCGGCGAGGGCGGCCCGGCCAAGACGAACCGGCGTTTCAAGCTGCTGGCCGAGGGCCAGCCGGCGACGAGGCTCTCGACGGCGTTCGACTCGGTGACGCTCTACGGTTTCGACCCCGGTGAGCGACCCGACATCTACGGCAAGGTCGGCAATTCGGGCGTGTCGATCGCCACCCTCGACGACATGAAGGTGCTCTATGGCGGCTTCGACCTCTGCAGCCCGTCCACGTCGGTTTCGATGACGATCAATGGACCTGCGCCCACGCTGCTGGCCATGTTCCTGAACACGGCGATCGACCAGCGGCTGGAGTCACTCTCTGCGGAACACGGTCGAGCACTGACCATCGACGAGTCGGCCGAGGTCCGGGCCTGGGTGCTGGCCAACGTGCGCGGCACCGTCCAGGCCGACATCCTCAAAGAGGATCAAGGGCAGAACACGTGCATCTTCTCGACGGAGTTCTCGCTCGGGATGATGGCCGACATCCAGCAATGGTTCGTCGACAAGGCGGTGAAGA
>JAYUDQ010000287.1:0-2076 GCA_043739745.1 Acidimicrobiia bacterium
CATCCGATGTCGGCCACGACCCCGACGGTCGGCATCACCGTCCGGAGCTCAGCCAGTTCGTCGGCGAGCGTCAACGCGCCGCGGCTCAGCAGCGACACCGATCGGATCCGCCACAGCCGTTCGTAGAGCTGCGGCGTCGGCGGGACGAGGTTGCTGAGCTGTGCCAGCGTGCGTTGCGCGCGGTAGGGGCCCATCGCGTCCCAGATGCCGTCCTTGTCGGGTCGCCACGCCCCGGTGCTCTGGTCCGCCCGCAGAACGTCAGCGAGGCCCGGTTGCACACGGAGATTGTCGGTCGGATCCGCCGCCTAGCGCTAGTCGGTCGCCGGGAGTCCCGTCATGGTCCTGTCCGCCGGCCGACGGTCTCACTGTCACACCGTCCATGCATGCTGGCCGTGTGCAGAACCGCACGAAACAACACCGTAGGCGGCGCCTGCCGCCGGGAAAGGAAACGCCATGCACTCCACCATCACCATCGTCGGCAACGTCACTCGCGACCCCGAACTGCGCTTCACCGGATCGGGCCTCGCCACCGCCAGCTTCGGCGTCGCCGTCAACCGCAAGCTGCCGCCCCGGGCCGATGGCGGCACCGCCGAGGCGGTCACGTTCTTCAACGTCGTCGCCTGGCAGAGCCTGGCCGAGAACGCCGCCGAATCGCTCCACAAGGGCAATCGCGTCGTCGTGTCCGGCCGACTCGAGCAACGATCCTGGGAGAACGCCGAGGGCGAGCGCCGCACGATCTTTGAGCTCGTGGCCGACGAAATCGGGCCGTCCCTGCGGTGGGTCACGGCCAAGCTCACACGGATCGAGAAGATCCTGCCGGGCGGCACCGCGACGGCATCCGACGACCACGAGAGCACCGACACGGCCTCGACCGGTGGATATACCGACGGGCAACGATCGGACGCGCCGGCCTTCGCCGGACAAGCATCCAATGGGCCGTCCACCGAACCGTTCTGATCGTTGCACGGAGCGAACCTTCAGTCGGCCTCGCGCTCGATGCGCAGGGTACGGGCCAGCAGCGCCGAGTTCGGGACGTGCACGATCGTGATGAACGTCGTCGACGCGGCCGGGTCCGACGCCTGAAAGTCCTCGCCGGTCGTCGAGCGGGTCTGCGCGATCTCGACCGTGGCACCGTGCAAGCGCCGCACCTCACCGAACACGTGCACGTCGTCGCCGGCCTCACCAGAGCGGATCCGATCGCCCGGACGCAGGATACGACGCAGGTACCGGCCCGCAGCGAGCTCGCCGGCCACCACCCGGCCCCCCAAACCGGCCAGTAGGGCCAGGGTGAGCGCGGTGCCGAACACGAGCGCCGCAACCACCATGTCGACGATGCGCGTGTTCACGCCGAGTTGGGACACGGCCAGGATGGCGAACGCTGCAGCCAGGAGGGTTCGGGTGAGTCGTACCAGCTGCGGCTGCGGCTGTCCCGTCGCCTTGATCAGCGATGTACCGAGCGCATTCGCGGCGAGTGTGGCCACGGCGTTGCCCACGAGGAAGATCAGCAGCGCGATGAGCAGCTTCGGCATGAACCGGATGAGGCTGGTGGGTAGCGTTCGGAGACTCTCGCGGTCACCAACGCCGAGGGCGGCGACGAGGAAGGCAGCGAATGTGACGGACAGCGTGATGCTCCCTGCCGGGTCAGCGAGCGCGCGTTGACGGTCGGTACGCGTCGAGGCGCCGAGAATCCGCCGCACCTGTGCGCCGCACAACGAGCCGATCACGATCCCGGCGACCGCGATGCCCGCGGCTATGAGCCAGCGGACCAAGGGACCTCCGCCATTTCTCTGCGCTCCGTCAAGTGAACCTTGCGTATCCGGGTCGAGCTCCGGGTACCGCTACCCAGATGCCACGACGCAGACTGTCGAGGCACAACGTAATCCCGCCACCGGCCGCGCCGCTCATCGTGCACCGAGAACAGGAGGGAATCCTTCACGTGACCTCAGCGAGCGACGTCTTCGGGCGGTTCCGGTTCGATGAACATCTGGGCCGTGGCGAGGCCCAGACCCAGAAGATCCAGGCCTACTGCGCCGAAGCTGGTGTCGTGCTCGTCCGACAACCGATCCCTTAGGCGCG
>JAYUDQ010000288.1:0-13476 GCA_043739745.1 Acidimicrobiia bacterium
AGCCGGTTGGCCGGAAGGTCGGCGTTCATGGTGACACCGCGCGCTGCGGCCAACGCGCGTGCAGCACGCACGCGGGCCGCCACGGTCGCCGTCGACTCCTCGCCACCTGAGTCGAGGAGGTCCTCGACGTCAGGACGGTGCATGGTGACCCGGAGATCGAAGCGGTCCAACAGCGGACCAGACAGTCTGCGCGCATATCGACTTCGCTGCGCCGGCGAACAGCGGCACGGCGGCGACACGACCCCGGGCGGCAGCGCCTCGCCTTCTGCGACGGCCCAGCCGCACGGGCATGGATTCGTTGCACCCACCAGGAGGAAGTGGGCGGGGAAGACGACACTCGCCTTGGCCCGTTCGACCCGGACGATCCCTTCCTCCAACGGTTGACGGAGCGCATCGAGAACAGCCGCCGGGAACTCACCCATCTCGTCGAGGAACAGGACGCCGTGATGAGCGCAGGAGAGCTCGCCGGGACGCATTGTCTGAGAACCCCCACCGAGAAGCGCAACCGAGGACGCCATGTGGTGCGGAGCGCGGATCGGTGGCGTGGTGGGTAGCGAGGCGCCCCGAATGGTGACACCGGCAGCTGAATGGATGCGCAGCACCTCGACCGCCGCTTCGACCGAAAGCGGGGGAAGGAGACCTGGCAGCCGTCGGGCAAGCATCGTCTTCCCCGCTCCGGGCGGCCCGCTCAACAGAAGGTGATGGCCGCCCGCAGCCGCTACCTCGAGAGCGAGCCGGGCCGCCGACTGCCCCCGAACGTCGGCCAGATCCGGTATGTGCTCAGGGATCTCGGGCGGCACCGGCCAGGACCGGTCCGGCCAGGGTGCGAGACCACGAAGCGCATCGACCACTTCGAGCAGCGTCGCCACACCGCGTATCCGGTGGCGACCCAGTAGCGAGGCTTCAGCCGCGCACGACTCCGGCACCACCGCCTCGGCATCATCGATCGCGTCGACGAGGGGAACGGCGCCGCTGAAGCGCCGAACGCTCCCATCGAGACCCAGCTCACCGAGGAAGGAGCGCCCCTCGATCTGCTCGGGCGGGATCGCGCCCAGGGCCACAAGCATGCCAACGGCGATCGGGAGATCGAGCGACGCCCCGACCTTGCGCAGTGTGGCGGGCGCCAGGTTGACCGTGATGCGGGTGGTGGGCCATGGCAGCCCGCTGGAGAGAAGCGCGGCCCGGACCCGGTCTCGCGCCTCGCGGCACGTCCCGTCCGGCTGGCCGACGACAGCGAACGTGGGGAGGCCGCTCGATACGTGGACCTCGACGACAACAGGACGACCTTCTGCACCCAGCAACGTGGACGCGCCGACCGCAGCGAGCATGACAGACCTCCGAACCTGATACCGACGGCCGGAGCCGACCGCACGCGATGTGCGACCGAATAGGCCGAGACACCTGCAGGAGAGCCGTTGAAACGCCGGCTTCGAGCGCTGGGGCCACCCTACGGAGGGGGTGTGACAGTCTGGGGCGTGGGTCTGAATCCGTACCGCAAGCACCGGCGTCGGCCTTCGGACTACGTACTCGTCGGCGTGTGCCTCGTCGTCGTCGTCGCCCTTGTGGTGTGGGCGTTCTTCGGCTGAACCACCGGGCCAACAAAGGTGTCTCAGCGACTCGCTTCAGAAGGCGGCCTCGACGACCTCGATCACGCCCGCCACGATCGAAGCAACGTCGAACCGGATGGCTCGATACTCCTCGGCTGGATGGGCATCGAGCCATGCGAATGCGAGCTTGCGCAGCCGCTGCTGCTTGGTCCAGCCGACAGCATCAAGGCCGGAGCCGAACGCATCCGTGGTGCGCGTCTTCACCTCACAGAACACGAGCTGTGAGCCGAGCTGGACGACCAGATCGATCTCGCCACCCCGGATCCGCCAGTTGCGATCGATCACCGAAAATCCGCGCGCAACGTACCAGCGCGCGGCAACGGCCTCGCCATGGGCTCCGAGGTACTGGCGGGCGTTCGGCACGCCGTCCACCTTCGCGAACCCGCGCCTCGTTGGGGAGTGGCTAAGCGTCCTCGGTTGGGTGATTCTTGGAGCCGCCGAGGGACTCACACCTCCGGGCGGTGCAACTCCTCGACGTTCACATCTTTGAAGGTCAACACCTTCACCTTGGCCACGAAGCGGGCCGGCCCTGGGCGATAGATGTCCCATACCCACGCGTCGTCGAGCTCGATCTCGAACCATGTCCGCCCGCCCGGATCGCTCTTCGGCGTCATCACGACGCCGTTGGCGAGGTAGAAGCGACGCTCGGTCTCCACGATGTGCGAGAACGTCCCGACGATGTCCTTGTACTCCCGGAAAAGCTGCAGCTCGAGCTCGGACTCGTAGCGTTCGAGGTCTTCCGCGCTCATACCACGACCCTCGTACGTGACGTCGTCACAACCCGCCCAGTCGGGAGAACGGCCACACCCGAACAAAGGCCCGCCCGACCATTGCGCCGCGTCTGATCGTGTGGAAGAAACGGCTGTCGTGGGAGTTGTCCCGGTTGTCGCCCATCATCCAGTACTGGCCTGAGGGGATCTTCTGGGTGTATTCGGGCTGGCCCTCCCAGTCGAGCACACCGCCGCGTGCGTAGAAGGTCTTCAGGTACGGCTCGTTGAGCTTCTTCCCGTTGATCCAGACCGCGTTGTCGTGGATGGCAAGCGTCTCACCGGGCAGGCCGATGACCCGCTTGATGAGGTTCTTGTCCTCCGGCTGGCGGGCGCCGACGACCTCGAACACACTGCGGACGACCTTCTCCACCACGTTGGGCGAATCGGCGACCTTGTAGTCGGGGTTCTGAAACACGACGATGTCGCCGCGTCGCGGGTCGTGAAGGTGGTAGCTCAGCCGGGACACGACCACCCGGTCGTTGATCTTGAGGGTGGGAACCATCGACTCGGACGGGATGTAGAAGGCCAGCCCGAGGAACGAGCGGATCAGCGATGCGAGGAGGACCGCGACGATGGCGAGACCGGCATACTCGACAACAGTGCGAGCCGGGGACGAACGTCGATGCCGTGGTGCGCCGACGGCCAGCGGGCCGGTGGCCGCGGCGCCATCCGGCGGATCCTGGTCGGGCGCGCTGTCGCTTGCGCTCGGGCCGACACTCGAAATGTCGTCATCCGGTGCCTCGGTGGACAAGGCCTCCGCGCCGTAGAACTCTTCGGCGGCCGGCGGGTCCAGCCGGGTGTCGTCCGTGGAGAGTGCTCCGGTCGGGGCCGCAGCGTTGGCTTCGTCGCTCAGCGGACGACCCGCTTCTCCTTGATCTTTGCGGCCTTGCCCTGCAGCCCGCGCAGGTAGTACAGCTTGGCGCGGCGCACATCGCCCTTGGTGACGACTTCGATCTGCGCAAGCGTGGGCGAGTGCACCGGGAACGTGCGCTCGACGCCGACGCCGTAGCTGATCTTGCGGACGGTGAATGTCTCACGGATGCCATCACCGGCACGAGCGATCACATGGCCCTGGAAGATCTGGACACGTTCTTTGTTGCCTTCCACGACTCGCACGTGGACCTTCACGGTGTCGCCGGGTGCGAAGTCCGGAATGTCGGACCGCAAGCTGTCGCGGTCGATGATGTCGGTCGGGTTCATTTGCCGGTACTCCTGGCGGTCGGTTCACGGAAGCCTGGAAACGATAGTCGCTCGACGATCGCTGCTCGTCACGACGCGTCGCCGGATGGTTCCGACAGCTCCAGACCGAACTCGGCCAGGCTCGTGTGCTCCGAAGCGCGCAGGTCCCGGTCGCCAAGCAGGTCCGGACGTCGTTGGACCGTCCGCTGCAGGGCCATGGCGTGTCGCCACCGTGCCACCCGGGCATGATCGCCGCTGCGGAGGATCTCCGGCACCGACCAGCCTCGGAACTCGGCCGGCCGCGTGTACTGCGGGTATTCGAGCAAGCCGTCGCTGAAGCTCTCCTCGTCGGCCGACGACTGGTTGCCCATCACTCCGGGGACGAGCCGCGCAACCGCCTCGACCACGGCCATTGCCGCGACTTCACCGCCCCCCAGCACGAAATCGCCGAGGGAGATCTCGTCGTCGACCAGGTGGTCATGGATGCGCTGGTCGAACCCTTCATAGCGACCACACAACAGCGACAGCCCGCCGGTTTCGGCCACGAGCGACGCCAACGAGCGGGCCAGCGCCTGATCGAAACGTCGGCCGGATGGGCCGAGCAGGATCAACGGGCGGCTGGCGTCACCGGCGGCGAGGCGTGCCTCGACGGCAGCGAAGATAGGCTCCGGGGCCAGCACCATCCCGGCACCACCGCCGTAGGGCGCATCGTCGACGCCTTTGTGTACGCCGCTGCCGTGGCTGCGCAGATCATGCGCGACAACTTCGATGACCCCGGCCTCGCGGGCTCGGCCGAGCAGGCTCGTGGCCGCGTGTGCCTCGATCAGGGCCGGAAAAAGCGTGAAGACGCTGAGTCGCTTCACGCTGACGGCAACCCAGTTGAGTCGTCCGAATTGCTATGCGCGCGGATGAACAACGATCTTCCCGACCGTGCCTCGGCCGCCCAGCCGGGTGAGCGCATCCGCCGCATCGCCCAGGCCGACCACTTCGCTGACGAGCGGTTCGATCCGTCCTCTTGCGTGGAGTGCCATCAACTCGTCGTGGATGACGTCGTTGATCGCCGGCTCGTGCTTGCTGTACGCACCCCAGTGGACGCCGACAACTGCGTAGTTCTTGATCAGCGCATGATTCGTCGGCGCGTCGGCGATGCGACCACCGGTGAACCCGATCACCAAGATGCGGCCCTCCCAGGCGATGCACTTGCGGCTGCGGTCGAACGTGTCGCCGCCGACAGGGTCGTAGATGACATCCGCACCACGCCCGCCGGTGAAGGATTTGACCGCCTCGACGAAGTCGTCGCTTCGGTAGTCGATCGCGAGGTCCGCACCGAGCGATCGGCAGACCTCGACCTTGGCCGGCCCGCCCGCCGTGGCGATGACCGTGCATCCATGGGCCTTGCCGAGCTGTATCGCCGCACTGCCGACTCCGCCCGCACCGGCATGCACGAGGAGCGTCTCGCCCGGCTGCAGTTTCGCCCGCCGATGGAGGGCAACATGGCCGGTGTGGTAGGTGATCCGTAGTGCAGCGGCGGCATCGAAGCCCATTGTCGGCGGGATGATCGACACATCTCGCTCGAGGGCGGTGGTCTGTTCCGTGAGCGCGCCGTCGCCGAAGTTTGGGGCGCCGAGCACGCGGTCGCCAACCTTCACCCGGGTGACACCCTCGCCGACCTTGCGCACGACGCCGGCCATCTCGACCCCTGGCGTGAACGGCAATGGGGGCTTCTCCTGGTATTCGCCGCGGCACAGCAGGATGTCGGGGAAGTTGAGCGCCGCCGCCTCGACGTCCACCACGATCTCGCCGGGTCGGGGCTCGCGATCCGCGAGTTCCTCGATCCGCAAGACCGCGGTCGGCTCACCGAGTTCGTGCAGTCGCAGCGCGCGCATGGGCAGAGGCTAACGGCCGGCCGGGATCGCCACTGCTCGGACCCGCCCAGAGTTGCTCAGACCTGTTCGGCCTCGTCGAGCAGGCCGACCGGCGGATCGATGACGATTCCATCGACGCTGTTCGACACGACGAAGCGCAGCGGGACGAGTACGCCCGAGTCGAGCACGAGCAAATCGCTGGCAGGGTTGGACTCGACCTCGGTGACGATGCCGACCACGTCGCCGTTTCCGAGTCGGACCGTCCGCCCGATCAGTTCGTGCACCCACAGCGCGTCCGGGTCGTCGATCGGCTCGGCCCGCAGCTCAAGGCCTTGCAGTGCCTCGGCTGCGGTCCGATCGGCGGTACCCGCGAAACGCACCCGCCACCGATCGCCATGCAGAGCAACGCTTTCGATGCGCATGAGTCCGCGGTCGGTGTGGAACGTCGCCCCCGTGACCATGCGCTCGGTCCGATTGCTCGACAGGTAGACGAGCACCTCGCCCTTCAACCCCTGCGCTTTCGTGATCCGACCCACGCTCAGCAACACGGGTGGCACGGAACCGACCACGAAAGAACTCGCGTCGAGCGTCAGTCGACGATGTCGACGAAGGTGTCGAGCCCGTCACGCGCACCGGCGGCGCGCACGACGGTGCGGATCGCCTGCGCAGTGCGGCCCTTGCGGCCGATGACCTTGCCCATGTCGTTCGGGGCCACGCTCAGGTTGAGACTGACCCGCTGACGCCATTGCGACTGCGAGATCTCGACGGCATCGGGCTCATCGACGAGCGTGCGGGCGAGGTAGCCGAGGACGGCCTTGGCCGTGGAGGACTCGTTCGGATCCTGGTCAGCCATTGCCGACCAACCGCTACTTCGCGGCCTTGGCCGGCTTGGGGGCCTTCGGGGTCTTGACCGGCTTGCCGGCTTCGAAGGTCTCCCAGGCGCCGGAGATCTTGATGATCTTGGCGACCGTTTCGGTGGGCTGCGCGCCCTTCTTCAGCCAGGCGATGATCTTGTCGTTGTCGACGTTGATGCGGGAGGGGTCCTGGCGGGGCTCGTAGGTGCCCAGGATCTCGATGAAGCGGCCATCGCGGGCGTTGTGCGAATCGGCGGCGACGACGCGGTACGTCGGCTGCTTGGTCTTGCCCATGCGCATGAGGCGAAGCTTGACGGCCACGGTGGTACTCCTAGAGATCCTTGTATCGAAGCGGTGACGGCTCGAAAGACGAGCCAGGGGAGGCTAGCAGTTCGCCACATAGGCCGAACCCGGGCCGGGGTTGCCAACCGGTCATCGCTTCTTCTTCTTGTTCTTGCCCGGTCCGGCCTGCGTGCCCGGCGCGGTGACCCGCCCGCCAGCAGCAGACCGTGCGCCGGAGCCGCCCGCCCCCGGCAACGACGGCATCTTCCCCGCGGGCAGCCCGGGCAGCCCCGGCCTCGGCACGCCGGGCATCGACGGGAGACCGAACTGCTGCAGATCCGCAGCATCGATCTCGCCGCTCTTCACCGCCTTGCGCAACGCATTGGCCTGCTTGATGCGCCCCCCTCCCCCGCCCTTCATGGCCGCCGTCATGGTCGGGCCCAACTGCTTCATCATCTTCTGCATCTCGCCGAACTGCTTGAGGAGGTTGGTCACCTCGATCATCGGCCGACCGCTGCCCCGGGCCACGCGTTGGCGGCGCGAGGCGTTCATCATGTCCGGGTCGATCCGCTCCTTCGTGGTCATCGACAGGATGATCGCCTCGACCCGGTCGAGTTCGCGGTCGTCGATGTCGACGTCCTTCAGCTCCTTGCCCATGCCCGGCATCATCGAGAGCAGCTTCTGCAGCGAGCCCATCTTTCGGACGCTGCGCATCTGCTCGAGGAAGTCCATGAGCGTGAAAGTCCCGCTCAGAAGCGACTCGGCGGCCTTCTGCGCCTGGTCGGCGTCAAAGTGCTGCTCGGCCTGCTCGATCAGGGTGAGCACATCACCCATGCCGAGGATCCGAGACGCCATCCGGTCGGGGTGGAACTGGTCGAAGTCGGCCAGCTTCTCCCCGGTCGAGGCGAAGGCGATCGGCTTGCCGATGACCTCCTTGACGCTCAGTGCCGCACCACCGCGGGCGTCGCCGTCGAGCTTGGTGAGGATGACCCCGTCGATCGCGAGGGTTTGGTGGAACGCCTCGGCCGTGGTGACCGCGTCCTGACCCGTCATCGCATCGATGACGAGGAACGTGTAGTCCGGCTGCACCGCCTCGCTGATCTTGCGGACCTCATCCATGAGCGCGCTGTCGATGGTGAGACGGCCCGCGGTGTCGACGATGAGGACGTCTTTGCCTGCTCGCCTCGCCTCTTCGAGACCTTCGCCCGCTACCGTGACCGGGTCCGTCTTCGACGAGTAGACCGGCACGCCGACCTGCTCGCCGAGGATCCGCAGCTGCTCGACCGCAGCCGGGCGCTGGAGGTCGGCACCGACCAAGAGCACGTTTCGGCCCTGGCTCTTGAACCAACGTGCGAGCTTGGCCGTATTGGTGGTCTTGCCCGAACCCTGAAGCCCGGCCATGAGGATGACGGTTGGCGGCTTGGGATTGAACTGGATGGTCAGCGTCTCGCCGCCGAGCGTCGTGATCAGCTCGGTGTGGACGATCTTGATCACCTGCTGGGCCGGATTGAGCACCTTCGAGAGCTCGGCACCGAGGCACGCGTCGCGGATCCGGTTGACGAGGTCGCGCACGACGACGAAGTTGACGTCGGCCTCGAGCAGCGCGACCCGGATCTCGCGCAGCACCTCGTCGACCTCGGCCTCGCCCAGCCGGCCGCGCCCCTTGAGCCGGGTGAAGATCGCGTCGAATCGGTCGGAAAGGCTGTCGAACATTGCCGCACAGTATTGTCCGAGCGGCTGGCCCCGCCTCCGCCGGCGCGGCGGTACCTCCTCGTGGAGGCTCGGACGGCGCTCGACACCAAGCGGAGCACAGTTCCGGACCCCGGTAGCCTCGCCGGTCGTGCATACCCGGCCGAGCCCCGTCTTCCTCGGCATCGTGGCCGCCTGGCTCTTCGGCGCCTGGGCCTGCTGGACCCAGCCCTTCGACGCCAAGTACGCCGTGTTCCTGTTCGTGTTCTTCGGCTGGATCGTGTCGCTCTGTCTGCACGAGTACGGCCACGCCCGCACCGCGTTCTGGGCCGGCGACACGTCCGTCACCGAGCGGGGTTACCTCACGCTCAACCCGCTCAAATACGTCCACCCCGGCCTGTCACTGCTGATGCCGCTGGTGTTCCTGGTGATGGGCGGGATCGGCCTGCCGGGCGGTGCGGTCTGGGTGAACACCGGAGCGATCCCCGAGCGGTGGAAGCGCAGCGCGATGTCGTTCGCGGGTCCGGCCACCAACCTCGTGTTCGGCGTGCTCACCGCGCTGCCGTTCCACTACGCGCGGGGGACGCTCGACAACCATCCGGCGTTCGCATACGGGCTGGCATTCCTGAGCGTGCTGCAGTTCCTCACCGGTGTGTTCAACCTGCTGCCGGTGCCGGGGCTCGACGGCTTCGGAGTCATCGAGCCGTACATCCCGCGCACCACCCTCGACGCGATCGCGCCGTACCGCGGTTACGCGCCGGTCGTACTGTTCTTCCTGATTTTCCAGTCGCCGGCGTTCAACAACCAGGTCTTCGGACGGGCCTACCGGATCGCCTCGTTCTTCGGTGTCGAGCGCGACTTCGCGTCGGCCGGTTTCTTCCTTTTCCAGTTCTGGCGGCATTGAAGCACTCACACTGAAGCAGCAGGGATCGGCAATCATGTCGGCCGTGACCTCCACGCCCATCCCCTCCCTCGCGGCGCGCCCCTGGCGCTCGGCCCAGGCGCAGGAGTTCCACGCGGCCGGTGCGGCCCGCTTCGCCGGCCTGTCGTTCGACGAGCTCGACGACGAGCTGCATCGACTCGTCGACGCCCAGGAACGCTTCGTCGACCGCGAGTGCATCACGCTCTATGCCGGCACCAACGTCCCCAACCCGCGGGCCGCCCGCCTGCTCGGCTCGTCCATCGGCAGCCGCCCCAACCTCGGCCCGCCCGGCGACACCTACAACCGCGGCATGGACGACGCCAGTCGGATCGAGGTGTTGTGCGACGAGCTGATCGGCTCGCTCTTCGGCGCTTGCTATGTCGAGACACGCGTCGGATCGGGCTCGCTCGCGAACATGTATGCGTACTTGGCAACGTGCCAGCCGGGCGACACCGTGCTTGCGTTCTCGGACGCAGCAGCCGGTCACGTCACCCACCACAGCGATGGCGCGGCCGGGTTCCTCGGGCTGGTCACTCACGATATTGCGTACGACACCGATCGTATGGACGTCGACCTCGATGCCTTCGCGGCACAGGTGTCGCGGCTGAAGCCGCGTCTGGTCATCGTCGCCGGCAGCATGTGCCTGTTCCCCTACGCGCTCCGCGAGGTCCGGGCGATCGCCGACACGGTCGGCGCGCACGTGCTTTACGACGCTGCGCACATGGGCGGGATGATCGCCGGTGGCCGCTTCCAGGATCCCCTCGCCGAGGGAGCGCACCTCGTCAGCGGTTCGACCTACAAGAGCTTCGGCGGCCCGGCAAGTGGCATGATCCTCACCAACGACGCCGATCTCGCGCAGCGCCTCGACGCCATCGCGTATCCCGGCTTCACCGCCAACTTCGACGTCGCCAAGGCGGCCGCGCTCGCGCTCGCGGCACGTGATATGCACACCTACGGTCGAGAGTACGCCGACACGTGCATCGCCAATGCACAGTCCCTGGCCGCAGCGCTCAGCGCCGAGGGCGTCAACGTGCACGAGGTGCCCGGCCGTTCGGATGACCCCGCACTTCGCGGTGGGCGGCCGTTCACCGTCAGCCACCACGTCGCCATCCAGGCCTGCGACTATGGCGGTGGCAACCACGCCGCGCTCGTGCTCGAGAAGGCCAACCTGCTGTGCTCGAGCATCGGCCTGCCGGTCGAGACCGCTGGTGTGGCCGACGGTGACGCGAACGGCGTGCGGCTCGGGACCCAGGAGGTCACGCGCTGGGGCATGCGGCCCGAGCACATGGCCGAGGTCGCCCGCTTCATGGCCGTGGTACTGCTGGGCAAGACCGACCCGGTCGACTTACGACCCGATGTCGTCGCCTTCCGATCGCGGTTCCAGCACGTCCACTTCGTGAGCGAGGCTACGCAATGAGCCCAATGAGCGACCTTCTGGCGGACGCCCTCGCCCGCGACGCGGCCGACCCGGCTCCGATGCGCGGTCGGTTCGAATTGCCCCTCGCTCGCCCCGGCCGCGCGTACCCACATGCCGCCTACTTCGCGGGTAACTCGCTCGGACTACTACCGCATGCGAGCCGCGCCGCCGTCGAAGAAGTCATGACGAGCTGGTCCGAGCGAGCCGTCAGCGGGCACTTCAGCGGGAACCGCGTGTGGTCGACGATGGTCGAGTCGCTGAGCGAGCCGATGGCCGCACTCGTAGGCGCGCATATGGATGAGGTCGTCGTGATGAACACGCTGACCGTCAACCTCCACATGCTGATGGCCGCGTTCTACCGGCCCTCGGGCGGGCGCAACCGCATCGCCATCGAGGCCGGTGCGTTCCCCTCCGACGACTACGCCGTCGCCAGCCAGGCCCGCCTTCACGGCCTCGATCCCAACGACGCCATCATCCGCCTCGCGCCCCGCCCGGGCGAGGACCTGCTGCGCACCGAGGACGTCCTCGACACGCTGCGAGCCGCGGACGGCACCGTTGCCCTCGTGCTGATGGGCGGCATCAACTTCCGCACCGGCCAGCTGTTCGACATCCCCGCTATCACCGACGAGGCACATCGTATTGGTGCATACGTTCTCTGGGACCTCGCCCATGCGGCCGGCAACGTGCCACTCGCCCTCCACGACTGGGATGTCGATGCGGCAGCATGGTGCACGTACAAGTACATGAACAGCGGGCCGGGCGCAGTCGGCGCCGCCTTCATCCACCGCAAGCACCTGAACCGGTCGGATCTCGTCATTCTCAGCGGGTGGTGGGGCAACGCGTCGGCGACACGCTTCGAGATGACGCAGGACATCCAGCGTGGCGATGGGGCGCTCGGGTGGCAGATCTCGAACCCGCCCATCCTCTCGCTCGCGCCGATTCGCACGTCACTCGCCATCTTCGCCGAAGCCGGCGGGGTGGCAGTGCTGCGCGAGCGGTCATTGCGGCTCACCGGCTATCTCGAGGGCCTACTCGATCGACTGACGGTGACGCACCAGCTTTCACAGCTCACCCCCCGTACAATCGCCGACCGGGGTGCGCAGCTCTCGGTACTCGTCGACGATGCGCGTGAGCGCACCGAGCAGCTGATCGACGACTTCGACGTGGTACCCGACGAGCGGCCGCCGAACATCATCCGGTTCGCCCCGATCCCGCTCTACTCGTCCTACGAGGACTGCTGGCGAGCCGCGGCCGCACTCGATGCGGTCGTGCCGCTCCGGTAGCGATTGCGGAAGCGGGCGGATCTACGTGCTGGCCGACCCTCGAATCGAAGTGGGGCGGTTTCGGCACAGGTCGAGCCGGCGAAACGGTCCTTCCACGAGCAAACAACCTGGTGGCCGTGAGGGGATGTCGGCGGACGCGTGCCAAATCCGCCAATCTTCGATGCGACCGTTCCGCATATAATCTGTGCGCTTACGGTTCGACGACGGCAAAGCTCGACGCGAACGTGTCCAGATGCCCGAAGACGGAACGCAGTGCCTCGGAATCACCCTCGAGCGCGATCACGCCTGCGGCGACTCCGTCTGCGACCGTCGTCTCCCCGCTGAGCACGTCGAGCAGTGCCCGCCGCGTCGTCGTCACGGTCACGTCGGTATCGCCGGCGAGCCGCCCGCCGACCGTGTGCAACGCCCGGTTGGACAGCCCGAGCACCCATTCCTCGCCGATGTCGGTGAAACGCCAGTTGATCGTCGCCCGCACGCCGCCGAGCTCTTCGGACTTCAGCCGCACACCCATCGCATCAAAGGCCTGCTCGACGGTCAGCGCATCGACCAGCCCCCGCCGGCGCACATTGCGTGAAGGCGGCGGTCCGCTGCGCAGCTCCTGCGCTCCGGTGAGGTACGCGTTGCGGAACGTCGCCGACTCGGCCTGGTAGCCCATCTGCTCGAGCGCGTCAGCCTGCAGCTCGCGGGCCTCAACGTTCGTGGGGTCCGCGAACACGAGGTGGTTCACGACCTCGGCTACCCACCGATAGTCGCCGGTATCGAACGAGACCCGCGCCCGCGCGAGCAGCGCGTCCGCGCCGCCCATGAACTCGACGTAGCGACGACCGGCTTCGACGGGCGGATGGGCATGGAGCCGTGCCGGGTTGCCGTCGTACCAGCTCAGGTAGCGCTGGTAGACGGCCTTCACGTTGTGCACGAGGTCGCCGTAGTACCCGCGGGAGTGCGACTCGGCGAGGAACTCATCGGGCAGCGATAGGAGCTCAGCAATCTCGAGCGCCGTGTGCCCGTGGTTGGCGTAACGCAGCGTCTGGTCGTGCATCCAGCGGTACAGGTCGCGCTGAATGGCAAGGTATGCGCGCACATTGTCGCCGCCCCAACGGGGCCAATGATGCGAGGCGAACATCAACTCGGTCTGCGCGCCGAACAGCTCGATGGCCTCGCCGATGTACTTGGACCAGTTACGGGCGTCGCGGGCCTGCGCTCCGCGGATGGGCACGAGGTTGTGCATCGTGTGCGTGCAGTTCTCGGCCGTGCACAGCCAGCCGTGGTCCGGAAAGAAGAAGTTCATCTCGGCGGGCGCCTCGGCCTCGGGCGTGAGCTGGAAGACGATGCGCACCCCGTCGACGACGAGCTCCTCGCCGGTGAACGTGATGTCCTCGGTCGGCGCGATGAGGCCCGGCGGCGACGGCGGCACCGCCTTGCCCAGCCCGCAGTCGACATGGCCTCGCGGCCCGGCCGGCAGCAGTGGTCCGAACTGGTAGTGGCTTCGGCGGGCCATGGCCGGTCCTGCGAGCAGGTTCTCGGCGACCGCCTCGTGGAGGAACCCGACCGGCGCGATGACCCGGCAACGCCCCGCGTCGACGTCCGCTCGAGAGGTCACACCGAGCA